>SBAY01000184.1 GCA_005239945.1 Nitrospira sp. | reverse complement strand
GAAGAGGTTCCACCTGCCGTTACACCACCTCCAATCGTAGCAGAGGTAACACCCGAAGCTCCCACAGAGATACCGCCAGTAGAAAAGGTAGCCGTGCCGCAGATACCTGTAGCCGAGGAAATCAAGGTAGCGAAGGTTGAAGAAGAGGTTAAGGTGGTCAAGAAAAAGCCCAAGGAAAAGCCAGCGAAGAAGAAAAAACGATTGAAAAAGGAGCCTGAGGTAGCCGTTGAAGTTCCGCCGGTGGTAGCAGAGGTAAAACCCGAAGTTCCCATAGAGATACCGCCGGTAGAAGAGGTAGCCGTGCCACAGATACCCGTGGTTGAAGAAATCAAGGTGGCCAGGGTTGAAGAAGAGGTTGTACCACCTCAGGAGGTAACGCCGCCAGTTGTTGAAATACCAAAGGTTGTGGAAGAGGTTCCACCTGCCATTACACCATCTCCAATCGTAGAAGAGGTAACGCCTAAGGTTGAGGAAAAGGTTAAGGTGGTCAAGATTGAAGAAGAGAAAATACCTCAAGTAGAAAAACCACAAATACCTGCAAGGACGACAAAAATACTTGCTAATCCTGACTTTTCATTGGATCTTAACCATTGGGATAAGATTGAAACACCTGATGGAACGAAAATCCTTCAAGTTACTTATGATACCACGGACTATCCAAAGGTACTTGAGTTTAAAAGAATTGGCAGGATAAAGGGAAAAGGAGAGTTCGGAATAAGTCAATCGTTAAATTTAGATATTTCTAAATCTCCTTTATTAATGGTTGGTGCAGATGTAAAGGTTATCTATTCATCAATGGATAGTGATGAAGACAAGTCATATCCGGTTATGATTGAATTAGAATATCAGGATGCAGAGGGAAATGTTAATACCTGGAAACATGGCTTTCTTTATGATGAACCATTCAAGCAAACGATACTTAATTACACGGAAATAGGAGAGAAAATACCAAAGAACAAGTGGTATTCCTATTCATCCCCAAATTTAATAGAGATGTTAGTCCCGAAACCAAAATTGCTCACAAAATTAAAAATATATGGTGCGGGTATGGGATTTAAAGGTAGGGTGGATAATGTCAAATTGGTTACAGAAGGAATAACACCCTCACCAGAAAAGCCATCTGAGGTAGTAGTTAGGGTAATATCGCCAAAATTAGAGGTTGTGCCACTGCCAGAGGAAAAGGTTAAACCCCCTGTTGAAATACCACCGGTGATAGCAGAGGTAAAACCCGAAGTTCCCCCAGAGATACCGCCGGTAGAAGAGGTAGCCGTGCCACAGATACCCGTGGTTGAAGAAATCAAAGTGACCAGGGTTGAAGAAGAGGTTGTACTACCTCAGGAGGTAACGCCGCCAGTTGTTGAAATACCAAAGGTTGTGGAAGAGGTTCCACCTGCCGTTACACCACCTCCAATCGTAGAAGATTTAAAGGCTAAGGTTAAGGAAGAGGTTAAGGTGGTCAAGGAAAAGCCCAAGGAAAAGCCAGCGAAGAAGAAAAAACGATTGAAAAAGGAGCCTCAGGTAGCCGTTGAAGTTCCGCCGGTGGTAGCAGAGGTAAAACCCGAAGTTTCCATAGAGATACCGCCGGTAGAAGAGGTAGCTGTGCCGCAGATACCCGTGATTGAAGAAATCAAGGTGGCCAAGGTTGAAGAGGTACCACCGCAAGAGGTAATACCCCAAGTTGTTGAAATACCAAAGGTTGTGGAAGAGGTTCCACCTGCCGTTACACCACCTCCAATCGTAGAAGAGGTAAGGCCCGAAGTTCTCACAGAGATAGCGCCAGTAACAGAGGCAGCCATACCACAGATACCCGTAGCCGAGGAAATCAAGGTAGCGAAGGTTGAAGAAGAGGTGGTAAAACCTCAAGTCGTATTACCTCTTCCTGAAGTAGTAACCCCTGAAGTAATACCGCCCAAAGTAATACTTCCCCAATTAACTAATAGTGATTTTAGAGATGGATTAGAATATTGGCAGGAATTTGAAACGGTTCATAAGCAGGGAGAGAGGAAAATCGAGATTATCAGCGAAGCAGAATATCCAAAGGTATTAAAATTCGAACAAAGTAAAATGGGAAAGGAACTGGGAAAAATAGGGGTTGAACAACGATTAAATATGGATATTTCCGAATATGTCTACTTGGTTATAAAGGCAGATGTCAAGGTAATTTCCTCATCGTTAAAAAATGATGGGATGCAAGGAGGAGATTATCCAATGACTATTGAATTAGAATATGAAGATGCCCAGGAAAATATTGCCTCATTCAAACATGGATTTCTGTACCAAAAACAAATCAATTATCCAAGAATTGGCGAATGCATACCCAAAAACAGTTGGTATTCCTGGACATCCCCTAATTTAATAGACCTTATAACTCCAACTCCGCGAGTAATTAAGGGAGTAAAGATTTACGGCTCTGGGTTGGAGATTAAAGCCAGGATAGCAAATCTTCAATTGATTTGTGAAAGAACATTACCACTTGTTCCAAAGATTCCTGCAGAGGTGATAATCGCACCAGAAAAGGCAATACCTCAAGAGGTAACACCTCAAGAGGTAACACCTCAAGTTCCAAAGAAAAAAGAGCCGTTACCAAAGGTAAAAATATCTAAAAAGGCTCCAGAAAAAATCATACCTCCTGCAGAAATATTACCTCAAACTGAAACACCTGTTTCTCCCGTAATTCCTACAAAAATATTAGCTAACGGTGATTTTGCTGATGGATTGAGACATTGGGAAAAGTTCGAAACAGGTAAAGGGGTAAGTAAAATAGGTGTATCTATGGATAGCGATGAGTATCCCCATGTCCTGGAATGGACAAGGGTAGCTACCGCAGAAGGGAAATTAGGGGTAAGTCAATCATTATGGATGCCGGTGGCTGATTATATTTCTTTAATATTAACGGCCGATGTAAAAATCCTCTATTCCTCATTCTTTGGTGATAAATTCGTTGAAAAAGTTTTCCCATTAATTTTAGAATTAGAATATACAGATATCGAAGGGAAGACACAACTGTGGAGAAAAGGATTTAAATGCCAGGGTGAAATAACTGCCCCTGAGTTGGAAGAAATGGTAAAGGAAAAGGTATGGTATTCATGGACATCTGGAAATCTTATAAGACAACTTTTCCCACGACCAAAGATAATTACTAAAATAAATATTTATGGTTACGGATGGGGATTTTGGGTGAAAGTAGCTAATGTTCAATTAATTGGGGAGTAAAGAAAGGGTATCAGGTGTCAGGTATCAGGTGAAAAAGTGAGGAGAGAAGTTTTTATCCCTCTTTAGTTTCCTGATACCTGATACCTTTCAATCGCCCAAGTTGAAAAAAATTTTAAGACAAGATACTTCTATATATAGTGCATAAAATTTTATATTAACGCAATATGTAGTAAAATTTGAGATTTTTAAGTTTATCTCGGCCAGGCATTAGAAAAAAACAGTTGACAAACTTTATTTATTATGATATAATAATTTACCCACCATCAAAGTAGAGAGAAGTGAATAGGCGAATTTCCTAAAAGGAAGGTGCAGTTATGTTTATAATGGAGGCAAAAGCCTTTAGGAGAAAAAATAAGAATAAGACGCATATCGGGAGGTGGGTATTACTGTTTTTTGCCTTATTGGTTACCTTCTCACCTACCTTTTTTAAAAATCAGATATTAGCTCATCAGTTCAAAATTGGTTCACAGAGTGATTTACTCCTGACTACATTCTATCCACAAGTACAACATTATGTTTGTAAGACTAATTATAACCAGACAATAGGAATCGGTGGAATAGAGGTTGATAAACCTTCCTTTGAAACCCTATTTTATACCGTTCGCTCAGGAGATACGGTTGGTGAAATAGCCCAAAGACAAGGAATAAAGGTAGCTACTGTTTTAGGTGCTAATCAAAGTATTAAAAGTATAAATTCACTTCGGGTAGGACAAAGATTACGCATTCCTAACCAGGATGGTGTGTTTCATAAGATCCAGAGCGGTCAAACATTAAGTAATATTTCAAAAACCTATAAAGTAAGTTTGGGAAAAATTCTTGAGACGAATGATATCTCCAAACCTACAAACATTGTTGCCGGAAAAGAAGTATTCATCCCAGGGGCAAAGCTATTACCTTCATCAAAGGAATATCTTCTCAGTGGTATAGGGTTTATACGACCAGTGACGGCCGGGCATTTTTCAAGTGGCTATGGGTATAGAAAAGACCCGTTTAATGGAAATATACGATTTCATACAGGTATTGATTTCGTCGCTTACCAGGGAACACCAATCAGGGCCTCAAGGAGTGGAGAGATTATTTATAGTGGTTGGATAGGTGGATATGGAAATACGGTTGTTATCAGACATACTGGTGGATATGTCACAAAATATGCTCATAACTTAAAAAATCTGGTTAGCAAAGGAATGTATGTTAATCAAGGACAAGTTATTGGATTAGTTGGAAATACAGGTAGAAGTCTGGGTTCCCATTTGCATTTTGAAATCTTGAAAAATGGCCGTCCGGTTAATCCTGCATCTTTTCTTTCCCTGCCTCGTCATGGATAAAATTATCAATCATTAATTATTACTTCAATTCAGACATTAGACTATAGACATTAGACTTAAGAGAGAAAAAATGGACAGAGATTATACAAACGGAAATTAGAAATTGGAAATTAGGCATTCAAACTTCATCTCTTCCCCTAATTTCCAATTTCTAATTTCCAAATAGAAAAGTCTTAATCTAATGTCTGAATTGAAGCTTAAGAGAGGGGAATCATCAATGATAATTGATTTAGAAGAAAAGGATAGTTTAAGATTTATTCTCAAGCATAAATCAAAGGACTACTATTTTAAGTTGTTTTCTGTCCTGAATGAACTCGATAAGGTTGCCACCAGAGAGGATATCATCTATCGTGCTCAACATGGAAATAAACATTGTGAGGCTGTAGAAAAAAATATTAATGATTTACTCCCAATTACACTCAAACGAAAAATGGAACCTGATGATATATTTTCTCTTCTATTGTCTGTTTGGTTTCATGATGTAGGGGAGCTATTTGATGATAAAGGTAAAGATTTTACTTATATCAGAAGCCATAACTATGTCTATAAGCATTATGAAGATTGGAAACTTGCAGAATCTGAGGCATATCTTATTATGCAAATATTAGAGGCTACTCATCATGAAATCCAGGAAGATATAGCACTGAAAGCAACCAGAGACACCCTTAAAATTAAATTCTTTTCCTGTTTGCTGCGGCTGGCCGATAAATTAGATATAGGTTATGGAAATGTTCCTCGTGAACTCCTTACTACCTGGGAAAAATCCTTTAAAACCCGCACTGTTTTATTAGTCTTAAAGGAACGGTTTGATATTGTCACCAGGATTGATTCAGAACATTGGTTAATTTCGGCAACAATGAGACCAAATCTGGAAATAGCTGATAATAAAGAGTTTGTAAATGATATTTATGAGAAGATAAAAACGCGGTTAAATAAAGACCTGGATACCTTTAAGGGTATTTTTTATCAAAATGGTTTGGGGTATCAGGAAATTAAACTTATTCTTCCTCCAAAGATTAAAGAAGAGTCTCCCCTGGTTAGAGAAAAACCATGGCAAGGTAAGCCTTCTCAAATATCCCCTTATAAATTCCTTGAAAATTATGAAACTACGGATAAAGAGATATTTAAGGGAAGAGAGCAGGACATCTCTAAATTTGTGGGACATATCCTGATTAATAAATTACTTGTTATCTATGGAGAACCATGGATAGGAAAAACCTCTTTGATTAAAGCAGGGATTATTCCTGAATTACAAAACCGAAATGTGGTTATTTACACTGATTGCGATGAGGACCCTTTGAATTCAATCAAAGAGGCGATTGAAAAGGAATTTAAGCGAGATAGGGTGAGGAGTTTTAAATTAGATAAATCACTATCTTTAGTAGAATTTTTTAAGAACATCGATTTACCTTTTTCAATTATTATCTTTATTGACCATTTTGAGAATTTTTTTAAACAAGTGCCTCAAAAAGCAAGAGAGTATTTTATAGATGAGCTCTCTGCCGCTACTTATGCCAATAAACCTTTAGTCAAATTTATCTTCTCTATCCGTAAGGATTTCTTTGTCCAATTGGGTAGTTTTAAAAATCGGTTACCGGAATTATTTCAAAATGCCTTTGAGTTGACAAGATTGACCGAATCTCAGGCAATAGAGGCATTTACATCCCCGGCTAAATTATTTAATATAGAATATGCTCAAGAACTCCAGGAGGCCTTAATCTGGGATATTAAAGATGAACATGATTTAATTCGTCCTATTCATCTTCAAATTGTAGGTAATAGATTAGTAGAGACACTAAATCCTGAATTGTTAAAGGATATTTTACCACAAACTATAACTTATGAGTGGTATGACAATTTAGGTGGGGTGCAGGGAATTCTATCGGATTATCTTGAAGAGACAATAAAGAAGATGAACGAACTCTCAGCAGAAGAAAAAGAGCAGGCAAAAGGTATTTTAAAGGTAATGGTTACCTCTTTTGATACACATCCCCAGATGAATGTCCGTGAAATCTGTGCCTTTATTAAAATTGAAGAAGATAGATTAAGTACTATTTTAGCCTCTTTGGTTCATTATCGTCTATTACGAAAGTTAAAAAAGGAAACCTATGAATTAATCTCTGATTATCTTATTAACAGTATTACCAAGAAATGGCTGACTCGAAAAGATATAGAATTAAGGGAGATTATTGAGCATATCAATAAGGCATTGGATGATTGGCGGGCACATCGTTGGTATATGGATACTACCTTGATTAGTAAGGCATATCTATATCGGGAAGATTTACCACTCCAGGAAGAGTCAATAGAAATTCTTCTCTATAGTTCTTTGGAACATCACTTCCCTATATGGTTTTGGGTTAAAAAACTTGCCCAGGATAAAGTTAGGAAGATTATTGTGGATGCCATCAAGACTATAGACAGTACTGGCATAAAAAGAATTATCGATGTCTTAGGGAAGGAGGGGATTTTAGCCTTAGATAATCTTATCCTTAGGTTAAATGACCCTGATGCTCAAATAAGAAAGGCAGTTATTGAGGCCTTAGGCCATCTTAAGGATTCCAGGACAATAGATTTTCTTCTTCACAGATTAAATGATTCTGATGCAGAGGTAAGGGATATGGCCACTATTTCCTTGAGTAATTTTGGCACTCCAAAGATATTAGAAACATTTATCTCTGAGTTAGATAATCCTGATTGGAGAATAAGGAAGGCGGCGGCGGATGGTTTAGGGGTTTTAAAAACGCAGAAGTCCTTAGAATCATTATTCAAAAAAATAAATGACCCGGATTCAGAAGTAAGAAAGGCAGTGGTTAGTGCCCTTGGTAAATTAGGGAATATTAAGGCGCAAACACCACTTATCCGCCACTTAAAAGATTCGCATGCAGAGGTAAGAGAGGCGGCGGCTAAGGCCCTGGGTGAATTAGGCAATTCACTCTGTGTAGAAGAGCTTATATCTTGTTTCCATGATAAAACATGGAAGGTCAGGGAACAAGCGGCCGTAGCCCTTGGTAAATTGGGTGATGAGCGGGCATTACAGCCTTTATTAGAAATGACTGATGAGATGGATGCAGATGTTCGTCACGCCGCCGCCGTGGCTCTGGGTACTTTACATACCCCAAAAGCGATGCAAATTCTCTTTGACAAACTTCAGGAACAAGAATGGTGGAAAAAGGAAACAGCCGCTATTGCCCTCGGTTATTCCGGTGACCCAAAGGTATTAGAACCTCTTCTGGAAGGATTAGATGACCCTGATTGGCGAATCAGGGTGGCGATGCTCAATGGATTAAGGTCTTTAGGAATAAGTGAGTTAAAAGTAGAAGATGCTCTGGTTAAAAGGCTTCAGGACCCGCATGAAGAAGTTCGCCGTGCCGCTATTATGGCAATAGGCTTTTTAGGTACAGAAAAAGTCTTAGCCCCAATTATCCCTTGCCTTAATGACCCCCATGTTAATGTCCGACAGGCAGCCGCTTTAACCCTTGGAATGATTGGTAACTTAGAGGTTTTAGAACCGTTACTTAATGGTTTAAATGACCCGGAAGATGAGGTTAAGAATGCCTGTCTTGAGGCATTACAAAAAATCGATGAAAGATTTTACCGCAAAGATATCGAGTGAACTTATGGGGGACAATTCTTAAGATAGAAATCAGTCAGAACAACTTTAATTCAGACATTAGACTTCAGATTTTTCTATTTGGAAATTAGAAATTAGGGGAAGAGATGAAGTTTGAATGCCTGATTTCCAATTTCTAATTTCTGTTTGTATAATCTCTGCCCATTTTTCTCTCTTAAGTCTAATGTCTATAGTCTAATGTCTGAATTGAAGTCAGAACAATGTTTCCCGTCTGATAATTGCATCCACCATTTTCGCTGCCCGTTTCATCGCCAGAACATCATGAACCCGGATAATATTTGCCCCATTTAAAATGGAAATAATTGCGGTGGCTAAACTTCCTTCCAATCGCTGTTCTACAGGTAAATCCAATATTTTACCAATCAATGACTTACGAGAAGTGCCTATTAAAATCGGTCTGCCAAGTGATTTGAATTCCCTTAATCGGCGTAAAATTTCTAAATTATGCTCAACGGTCTTTCCAAATCCTATTCCCGGGTCAATGATAATTTTGTCTGCCTTTATCCCGGCGAAGACAGCCGTTTTGATTCTTTCGCGCAGATAAAGAATAATTTCAGAGACAACGCAAGTGTATTGTGGATTTTGTTGCCTGTTTTGTGGGGTACCCTGGATATGCATCAGCACTACGGGCACTTTATACTCAGCCACCACCTGTGCCATCCTGGGGTCAAAACTCAAAGCACTAATGTCATTAACTATTTGGGCCCCTTCTTCTAAAGCCTGACGAGCTACCTCAGCTTTGTAGGTATCGATAGAAATAGGCAAATCAATCCTTTTAGTCAATCCCCTGATGAGCGGGATAACCCTGACCAATTCCTCCTCTATTGAACAGGGGACAGCACCAGGTCGGGTTGATTCCCCACCAATATCAATAATATCTGCTCCTTCCTCTGCCATCTGAACACCTCGCTCAATTGCCTTTTCTACCTCTTGATATTGCCCACCATCTGAAAAGGAATCTGGAGTTATATTCAGAATACCCATAATCAAGGTTCTTTTCCCTAAATCAAATTGATGCCTTCCACAAACCAATTTAAACTCATCCTTAATAAAATTATTTAATACCTTCTCAATTTCAACCGCTAATTTAGCCAGGCCAAAATATTGGTCTTTGAGTTTGCTGATTAATCTTTGATAATGTTTTAGACTGCCGATGAGCAGGACATCTGTCGTCTGGTATTTAAGGGTGATTGTCTCGCGACTTAAAGCCGCCTCACCCCCCAAAGAAAGCATCTCTTGTTTAAGGATAAGGGCAAGTTTTAATTCAACCTGCTCTAATTTGAGCACACGGCACAGAGTTTTTGGGGACATCAACTCAATCCCTTTTGCATCCACCCCTATCTTTTTCATTTCTGAAACAGTATCTTTTTCACTGAATATTTCTAATATGCGGATATTATACTCCATTTATAGCATCTCCTGATAAATTAGGGAGGTAGAATAGGGGCAAACCGAGAAGGTAGAAAGCGGATTCCTTTTAATTCTACATTGTCGGTTTGACCTTTAACTCTTCGTGACCCTTAACTCTTCGACCCTTAACTCTTCTCCTCCTCCTACCCTATTTACCAGTCTCTTATGCTCCTTTTTTTACTGACTCCAAACTTTTGCCCCAAATAGCAGCAATCACTAAACAACCCACCACACTTGCCACTAAGCTGTTAATCAGGCATGGCAAAGGAAATCGCATCGTACTGATGCAGAACTGGATGAGCATTCCTGGCAGTGAACTAGCTATCCATAACAGCAAGCCAAAGATAGCCCCTTTGGCTGTCGGACTTTTTCCTGGAATTCCTTGGTAAAGTACAGCATAAACAATTGCCACCAATAAACCTTGAACTATATTCATCACTGGTAACCCCACCTTAAAGCCAATATGGTCCATTGCTCTAAAGAATTCCTGGCTGGCTTCATACCAATTGGGGAATATCCCTCCATAAATTATTCCTCCTACGATTTGTGAGATAACCCCAAAAGCTAATCCTCCTAAAAACCATCGTAATACTTTCATCTTATCTTTACCTCCTCAATTTTAGTAAAGTAAAAGTTGCTTCATAACTCTTTTGATTCCTTATCACCTCCTTTTATGCCTAACGACCGTGATCACCTGCAGCAAGGAGGATGACCACTGAACTTTGTAAGCAAGATAACACTTTGATAAACCACAAAACTATGTTAATCACGGCACAGTCCCCGCAGTCAGCTTACTTCAGTGGAGGTTAACATAACGAATATGTTCAAACTTATTGGCAGAGCATAGATCAAAGGTTAAGAGGATTTATGGTTTTAAACCCAATAAATTGTGCCATAGCACAAAGATTTTCATCTGCTGCCACAAATGACCACTCCTCTTCTGCAATTAAACTAAAAGTTCCCAGATGTAAGGCATCCAATGTTCTAAGACCTTGTGTTTTGCCATATCTATTTAGTAAGGATTCTGCTTCCTTTATAATTGCCTGTCTCAACGGTTCAACATTGAAGGAAACCATTTCTTCATTAAATCCTGAGATTGCCTCATTCAACTGCGTATCATTTAGTTCCATGTTTCTAAACCTTCTAAATATTGCACTAAAGAATTCTAATCGTACAACTTCTAAGACCCAGATTTTATTTTCATCAGAAGTTATTAACCTTGTGACAACTTCAGAACCTTCTTCTTCGTGAAAAAGTTTTACAAGAGCAGAGGTGTCAAAAAATAGATTCATATTCTATCCTCTCTGGCTAATAATATATCTTCACTTATAGAACCCTTACATTGTTTAATCGCATTTCTGACTCGTATATAAGCTGGTAGTCGTTCTTTACCACTCTGCTTCGGTATCTTTCCTTTAAATAAAAGTATCAGGTCATAAACCATCATTAACTCAGTAGGCTTCAAAGTCTCTAATTCTTTTATTGCTTGCTCCTTTACTTTCATATTGCATACCTCCTCGTATCTTACGGTAATGTCAAAAACTTTTACCTATTTTATTATCGCTACCTTGCCCGTTACCTTTTCGCCTAATTCATTGGTAATGATATAGATATACACCCCAGAGGCTACCCGGTCACCTTCGTTATTTATTATGGACCATTCGTAGTATGTCCCGGTAATATTATCTTTATTAAAAACTAATTCCCCGGCGATATTGTATATCCACAGATTTACCTTACCAGATAGGTTTTCAAATTTAACATTTTCATGTCCTAATCGGGATTTAAAGGGATTGGGTCGGACGAGGACTTTTTGTAGATGTGTGGTTGGAGCGGCAACAGCAAAGATGGATAACTGTTTAACCTCATGAGTGGTAACTAAATCATTGTTTGAGTCTATTGTTTGCTTACCCGGAATTATCTCCCAGTGGTCCCCTGCAAGTCTATAAATACGATATGCCCGGTCGTCATCTTCTTTATTTATATCCGGGTCAGAATATGGTAGGGTAACGATGATTGGGTTAGTCGGTTGAACCTCTACTCCATGGTAATCTTCCTTTAATGCCTTCAGTTCATAAGCAGAATTATCTAAGACAGCATCAATAATAGGTGAGGATTTATTAAAATCGGTTGTAGGTGGAGTAACCTTACGAATGGTAAAGGTAACGGTAGATACAAAGGCACCCTTAGGTATCTGAACTACTATCTGACCACTTTTTGAATCAAACAATTCCCTACCTTCCTTTATTAACGGGGAAGACAGGGGAACAGCCGATAAGGTAATAATTGTAGTTGTTGCTGGGTTGATTATCTTTAATTGGTCAACAATACAAATTCCATCAGATGGGTTGGAATAGGCACTCCAGGTGCCAGCTCCATTCATTGCCCGCAAACGATAATAATAGGTCTTTCCTTTTTCACGGTTACTTACCGCAAAATACCTGGTGTTGCCTGGAATGGTATTACTCAATGTCGTCCAGCTAATCTCATCAAGGCGGCATTCCTGTATTTCATACATTGCAATACCAGAGTCAGAATCATCCCAGGCCTGCCAATAAATGGTATAGTTCCCATCTATGTCTGCATCAAGGTCAATGGTTGAACTTCCCTCTATCGGTGGTGAGCCGATAGGAGGTGGGGTAGTATCTACGGTATTACTAACCTCACTGGTCAGGCAAGTTGTCCCAAAGAAACTAATTTCTGCTCGATTACTTACCTTGGTAGGTGTCCCCAGCACCATTGCCTTGAAGGTTACAGAGCCTCCCTCTCCTACCTTTACCTGACCAATATCCCAGGTGAGCGTGCCATTTGAATAGTTACCACTACAATAGATACCGGTTGGTATCTTGATGGCAGTAAAGAAAGGATTTGTGCCGGATTCATAGAGTCCAATGATACAACCATCCAAACTTTGTAAGGTGAACTTATCCGTATTAGGGTCGTAGGAAATATTTACCCTGGCGGTCATATTGTTATTTATGTTGTCGATTAATAACTGCACCTGTGAATAATTACCTATTGATGTCGTATGAGTGCCATTTGGGGTAACGATAGTAATATTGCCATTTACCGTGCCATTATTGAATTGCGTCCAGCCATTGTCCACCTTCAGATTGATAGTGCCTGGACCTGTAATTACCTCAGCATAACTTGTTACCGTAGACACACTTAGATGTGGATCTAATCTGTCTATAACCATTACATCCTCTGCATCCATTGAACCGGTATTATGGTAATTGATAGTGTAAGTCAAAATCTTGTTCAAGGGAATGCCATCTCTGGGAGATACTTCTTTGGTCGAATACCTGAAATCAGGGGTAGAACTCACCGTTCCTATAATTTCATCAGTCACAAAATTTGGCATATAACTTGCCTGAATAGTCGCTTTATTTTTGATTAAAGTGCCATTGGCCAGTGGTGTTGTAATTGTTGCTTTAAAGCTAACACTGCCTGAATTAGTTTGCCCTAAATTCCATTCGATGGTGCGATTATTCTGGTTGTAACTACCACCTGTAGAAATAGTTGCTATTATCAAATTTTTATCCACCACATCCCAAATTTTAACCCCAGTCGCTGAAAGACTACCAGTATTAATGTATTTGATGGTGTAGGTGAGCATTCCACCAGGGATAAAAGTGCCACTTACAGTCTTAGTCGATGTCCTGAAATCCGGGCTATTCACGGTTAAGGTTCCTGGTTGAGCTAAAATAGAGGTAGAAATTTGTGTGGCATTAAATTGGGCGGTATTATTGCTAATGAAGGTATTATTAGTTAGAGGTGAAACCACATCGCTATTGAAATGTACCTCCCCATTTGCATTTGGTGGCAAATTGCCAATCGACCAGGTAATCGTTCCGCCTTCGTTTTTGCCTCCATTTGCAGGGTTGATATTTGTTAAATATGGACTTACCTTATCGACAATATTTATGCCGGTGATAGTAGAACTACCATTATTTTTATAGGAGATGGTATAGAATACAGTCTCTTCTGGTGTAACCGAATTTTTGTTGCATACCTTTAGCACGGTGATAATTTCTTTAATCACCTGATTAGTAACCATATTAGTTTCTTTAGACAAACTTATTTCCCAGCTAAATTTTGCCCGGTTAGTAACTATGGTATTATTAGGGGTATTGGTTCCTATCCTTACCCTTAAAATAACAGAACCACCGGAATTAACGCCAATAGTTCCCATATTCCATGTGACCAGGCGAGTAGTTGAGAAATAGACGGCATTATCACTCGCCGTGCCAAATTCTAAGGACGGGTCTAATGTATCCTCAATCCTAAAATTAGTCGCCTCTCCTAATCCCTCATTATAGAATTTTATGGTATAGGTAATTTCGTCACCTGCCGTAACTATTCCCCCGGGAGAATTTAACTTTTTATTTAAATTGTCATTGCTAAAATCGGCATGGGAGGTAAAGGCATATATTTTACCATCCGATGAGGCGATATAAAGAACTCCATCAACTATGGCTGGGGAAGAATATATCCGCTTGGGCCCTGTATTATATTTCCACAGTTCATTGCCGTTATCCACATCCAAACCATAAACCTTACCGTCATCTGCACCAAAATAAACAACACCATTAGCCACAGCGGGCGAGGATTCAATCGAACGACCGATTAGATGTGACCATTTATATGTACCATCCTGGTTTAGCGCATACAAATAACCATCTTGTGAGCCACAGAAGATTACCCCATTGGCAATAGCCGGTGAGGAGTGAACCTCACCATTGGTTGGATATTGCCATTTCAGGACACCAGAATAAGCATCAATAGCATAGATATTCTTATCGTTTGAACCAACATAGACTACCCCATCCTTAACCGCCGGGGATGAATATATTGCTCCAACAGTGCCAAACTTCCATTGAAATGCACCGTCGGTTGTCAGACAGTAAAGATTACCATCGCCTGAACCAAAATATACCCTGCCATTGGCTACGGCTGGTGAAGATTGAATCTCCTTATTGGTTGGATATATCCATTTTATACTTCCATCGGTGATGGATAAGGCATATAAATTATTTTTACCGCCGATATAAAGTATTCCATCGGCTACTACTGGTGATGAAAAATGGATATTAACATTAATCCCTAATTGTGTCGACCACTTAAGGTCAGAGGTAGTCGTGCCCCAGCAATATACCCGGCCCTTATAATCACCAGCATAAAGCCTGTTTCCTACGATAGCCGGCGTAGAATCAATTCCTCCTGGATTTACGGTATAACTACCAAGTAAGGTCATTGATTGAGCATCAAAAACAAATATCTTATTATTTCCATAAGAGCCGATATAAAGCCGTTCATCCACGATAATTGGTGAAGAAAAAATTAGACTACCAACGCTACAACTTCCTTTAAGTTGAAGTGGTGGACGAATAACTTCAGTTAAATCATATCCTTCATGACTTAGATTGAAGTGAAACATAGGCCAATCATCACCTTCTGAGTCGGTTTGGGGAATAGTCAGTTGGACCTTGTTTGTTTGCCAAAAGAACCCTCCATCGGCTGTGAGCGTGGCCATATTTTCAATCACTATCCCGGCAGGAAGTGGGGCAAATACCGTGGCGTTAAATCGAACCTCACCGCCATACCCTGGCAATATTATGCCTAAATTCCAGGTAATTTCTCCATTAGCATACACCCCACCATTAGAAATGTTTTTAATATCACACAGGTTAATATCTATTACATCGCTTATCAACACATTCGTGGCTGTCCCATTTCCCGTGTTTTGGTACTTAATGGTAAAGGTCAACACCGTTCCAGGTAATACCTCTCCTTCAGGCACAACAGATTTTTTGGCAGTAGAAAAATCCGGGAGACCAACATCAGTGCCAATAACGGTGACAATATTACTCATTTGGAGATAGGTCTGGTCAGATTTAATATCGGCAAAATTAGAAATAGTTCCCGTGCCAACTACCCTGACCGTAAAACTTACCTTTTGTCCCACCGCTCCATGTGATAATTCATTCCTTAGCCACTTAATTTTAGTCGTAGCCGTAGAATATTGGTCTGTCCATGTGCCGTTAGTAAAATAACGAATAGTAAGATTATCTCCTTGTGCCGGTCCTATGAACTCGGTTAATGGTGGCACTTCATCTGTAATTTCCACATTAGTGGCATTGAAATTACCACGATTGCCGTATTCGATGGTGTAAGTAATTATCTCACCAGGATAGACACAGGTCTTGTCCACACTTTTAGTTATGTAGAGGTCCACAATGCCAGCGGAAAAATATAAGTTGACAAACCCTGCCTTGTTGCCCACTACGAGGACAAGGGAATTGCTGTTATCATAGTCCACAACCCACGGTGCGGCGTTTTCTCCTGCATCGATATCACCGCTACCTTCAATCCTGAGCCTTTTTCCTTTATCCCAAATAGGTGTTTTATCCGTTCCAATATTAAGGAAGAGCGTGATGTAACCATCAGCATCACCTACGACTAAATCCTTATTATGGTCACCATTGTAATCAACAACAAAGGGAATTGCATATCCGCCAACATCAATATCTGATTCAAGGGTTGAAAGTTTTGTCAAGGTTCCCAATGCCGGATTTTCATCCGTACCTATATTCAAACAACCGTAGATATTACCATCGCTGTTTCCAATGATAAGGTCTTTTTTGCCATCGTTATTCCAATCTACGACAACAGGTGTGGCATAGGCACCTACATCCAGGGCTGTTTTGGTTGGGCTGCCAATACCCATCTGGATTATAGCACCTGACGCAAATAATGGTGACCTGTCCGATTGAATATTGCGAAAATAAGTTACCTGCCCAAGACTATTCCCCACGATTATGTCCTTTTTGCCATCATTATTCCAATCAACAGGATAAGGTCGGCTAAATTCACCCGCATCCAGATTTTCCGTAAATGTTCCTTTCTCAGCACTTGTGCCAAACACCTTTAATTCGAAACCACCGGTAAATATAGGCTCTTTATCTGTGCCGGAATTAAGAAACAAGGTTACAAAACCATCCTCATCTCCAACAAACAAGTCTTTACGAGAATCATCATCAAAGTCAATTATCGCTGGGGTAGAATATAATCCTATTTGAAGTGAGGTAAGAGGAGAACCTTGAACCTTTGAACTAAGGGTAAATTGTGGAGGTTGGAATGGGGTATCATTTAAGAAGAGATGAATCACGCCGCATTCTACCCCGATTACTAAATCAAATCCTCCATCCTTATTCCAATCCATAACCAATGGAGCTGACCTTTGCCCCACATCAATGTCTAATTTATTTGCCTGAATTTTTACTCCAATATCAAAGGTTAAAATTCTATTTCCCGGTAATGGAATAACTCCCTGTGTTTGACTGCCAGTGGTTGCTACCCCCTTAAAGAAGAAGACATTCCCTTCGCCATTGCCTACAATCAAATCTTTTGTGCCATCACCATTCCAATCCGTTATTTGCGGGGTAGCAAATTGACCGACATCAAGAAAATTAGAGGATGTGCCGGTAGATTGTGAACCAACATTCATCCTGAATCCATACCTGAAAGCAGGGACATCATCACTCCCCACATTCTTAAAAAACCAGACATTGCCCGGGTCATCACCAATAAAAAGGTCTTTTTTACCATCCTCATCCAAATCAAATATAAATGGTGCCGAGTAAAACCCAATATCAATATCAAGCGATTGAGTGCCCCATTGGATACCATCGTAAAATCGTATGGTGCTCTTATCCCCTACTGCCCAATTATGAGTAGCATCATTTACCAATACCGAATACAGGTTAGCAGAAACACCCGAGGGGACATTAACCCAGGTGCCATTTGCATATTGTAGAACTATTCCATCTGCCCCTGCTATCCAGCCTGTATCTGGGTCTGAGAAGTGAACAGAATAAAGATTGGTATTGACTGGTGAAGTAACAGTAGCCCAGGTAGTTGTATCTGTAGAGCGTAAAATTATTCCATTAGCCCCGACTGCCCATAGGGTAGTAGTTCCCGGGGGACGGGTAATCGAGTATAAATCTGTTGGATTAATAGTAACAAGAGTCCATGCGGTCCCACCATTGGTAGTTTGAAGTATAGTGCCGTTTGCCCCACTACTATTTCCTACTATCCAACCTGTTTGGGAATCTATAAAGAAGACCGACTGCAGATCTACGGTTATTCCAGAGGTTTGGGTTGTCCAACTACCATTAGCATAACGCATAATAACCCCTTTATCACCAACTGCCCAGCCGTTGTTAGAATCAACAAAGTAACAGGAGTGGAAGTTTGTAGGTGTGCCATAAGTTTTAGATTCCCAGACAGGTTCATTTTTCCCCGCTGGTATGTAATAGCGAAGGATAGTACTCTTATTACCTACTGCCCAGCCTTCATTTGAACTAAGGAAATGGACACTATTTATATTTTCTGTAGTATTACTTTGGTCAGGTATCCAGGTAAGACCACCATCAACCGTGTGGAAAATGATACCATTATCTCCTACTATCCAGCCTGAATTATTATCAAGGAAATACACACCTCGTAAGGTATTATTAGTATAGGATATTTGGGTTGGTGTTCCGACATAAGGTGGGTTGGCTGACATAGGGAAGCGGGTAATTATGCCATTTTTATTTCCAACGATTAAATCGTAGAAGCCGTTATTATCAAACTCAATCACAAAAGGGGTAGCAAATTCTTCGACATCTATCGGGTTGTTGCTGGAAATATACTTGATTTTTTCACCGGTTGTAAAGATGGGATTAAATTCGGTGCCCATATTGCGGTAGAACCAGATATATCCTTCTTTATCACCAATAACCAGGTCTCTTAGGCCATCCCTGTCCCAATCCACCTGAGCAGGTGTGGAATTCCAACCTACATCTAATTGGTTCGTCTGAAGTTGTGAACCACCTTTTTGAAATACAGGGATTCCTGCGAAGGAAGGTCTGATTAGTGCTAATACCGATAAGGTAGTAATTAAAAGAAAGTATTTGGGTTTCATTATATTTTTACCCTCTATTTAAAATACTTTATCAGTATACAATATAATCGTAAAAAAGTCAAGGGTTAAATTACTAAATCAGTTCTGAAGAGTAAATTTTCAGGGTTCTTCTTTTTAAGGTAGGATTCGGGGACAAGATGGTATGTTAATTTAAAAAGGGTAGGCTTCGCCTGT
>SBAY01000205.1 GCA_005239945.1 Nitrospira sp. | reverse complement strand
TTATCCAAAATGGGCTATTTTTCGTTATCGCCTACATATGAAAAAAACTTTGTTAAAAAAACAACATCTTGCAAGTTTGTATTACAGATTACACAGATTAAAAAAATAAAAAAATCGTAACAGTTCAGCCACAAAGACACTAAGACACCAAGATTAAATAATAAATCTTTTGATTCCATTTTTGATAAGTGGCACATTAAATCTGATAAAGGTCTAAAACTCATATATTCCCTTTGTGTCTTTGTGCCTTAGTGGCTGAATAGTTACAAAAAATCTGTGAAATCTGCGAAATCTGCGGATAGATTAAAGGATAAACAATTATGAAAGTAAAATATACCCCATCAAGGTTTAGAAACCCAATATCGAAATATATCTTGAAACGAAGTTCTGCCTGTATTAAATGTGGGACTTGTGTGAAGGTATGCCAATTTGGTGTCCATAGGATTTATCCCGCTGGACCATCAAGGCCCAAAGAATCTTTGTGTATCGGTGAGGCTTGTGCGGATAAGTGCATAGATAGATGTACTAAGAATGCCTTGACCTTGAAGCCCAATCCAGCATTTTGTGGCCTTGGCGATTATCGCTGGACACCGGATTTGATTCTCTCTACCTGGCATCAGGCAGAAAGTGGTAAAATACCACCTCCTCACTTAGAATATAAAGTAGGGGCTTCAGGGGGTGGTTTCGATAAACTGGAGTTTGTCTTTCCAAAAGAGGCTTGCCTCGTTGAAGTAGAAGAAATTCCAGAGGAAGAGATTACTACTACTATCTCCCTTAATTGTTGGGATGAGAAAAGACCAAAGGTAGAAATCGATGTCCCCTGGTATGGTGGTGGAATGTCCTTTGGTTCAACAGCCTTGAATGTTATGATTGCCCGAGCAAAGGCAGCCTTATTAGCAAACACCTTTACCTGCACCGGTGAGGGTGGTTATCCAGATAGCCTTATTCCTTACTCTGACCATGTTATCACCCAGATAGCTACTGGTCTGTTTGGTGTACGTGAAGAAACTATTCAGCGGGTAAGAATTGTGGAATTTAAGTATGCCCAGGGTGCAAAACCGGGACTCGGAGGACATCTGTTGGGTGAGAAGGTTACACCTGAGGTAGCCAGAATGCGAGAGGCAGTAGTAGGAAGTTCTCTCTTTTCCCCTTTCCCATTCCATTCGGTTTATTCAATAGAGGACCATAAAAAGCATGTGGACTGGATAAGAGAGGTCAACCCAAAGGGGCTTGTCTCGGTCAAGGTTTCAACACCAACAGATGTGGATATGGTGGCAATTGGTATCTACTATGCCGGGGCACATATTATTCATATAGATGGCAGTTATGGTGGGACAGGTGCGGCTCCAAATATCGCCAAGAAAAATATCGCTATGCCCATAGAATACGCCATTCCAAAGGTGCATAAGTTCTTATGTGACGAAGGGGTAAGGGATAAAATAACCTTAATTGCCTCAGGTGGTATTCGCACCGCTTATGATGTAGCTAAAGCCATTGCCTTAGGTGCTAATGGTTGTGTCATTGGAACAGCCGAACTTATTGCCTTAGAATGTGTTAAATGTGGAAATTGTGAATCAGGCAGAGGTTGTGTGCGTGGTATTGCTACAACTGACCCGGAATTATCCCAAATGGTAGAGATTGACTGGGCAACTCAACGACTTATCAATCTTTACTCTTCCTGGCGAACACAATTCGTAGGGATTTTAAAAAGGCTGGGGATGAGAAGTATAAAGGAATTGGTTGGCAGAAGGGATTGCCTTAAGAATCTGGATTATCAATAGAACGGGTATGCTCTTTTAGCCAGGTGGCAATTTCTTCAAGATTAAGGGTTCCTTGAGCAACCTTTAGTCCAAAGTCAACTAACTCTTCCTGACTGCATTCAATACCAATGTTAAGGTTGTCTTCAAGGAAGAAATTGGCACATGCAATTGCGGTTCGTTTATTTCCATCTAAGAAAAGATGATTATTAACTAAAGAATGAAGGAGGGCAGATGCTTTAAGAAAGGGAGTAGGATATAATTCAATACCATCAAATGTAGCCTGTGGTCTATGGAGAGCAGATTCCAGGAGGCCAAGATTGTAGACTCCATGCACGCCACCAGTCTCTTCTATTATTTGGTGGTGTAAATAAAGTACTTGTTAATATACGAGGTATTTCATCTTCTAGCTAATTCCTCTAAAGCAAGTCGATATTTCTCAATAAAGTTTTCTACCCGTTGGGCAAATAATGGAGTAATTTCTATGTCTGGCGGCTCAATTTTTATTCGAACCTGTTCGTGTTCTTTGAGGTCTAATTTTCCTAATGGTTTTAAGACTCCCTTTTCATAAACAGCCATAATTGTGTTGTTCATCGCTAACCTCCTGCTTGAAAAGTATATCAGACAATATTAATATTGTCAACTAACTTTTGCACGAAAATGAATCTATAACTTTCTCGACAAACATTTCGCTCCTAAAGGAGCTAATTGTATTTTGATATGAATATTCTATAAACATCTCGCCCTTACAGGGCTAAATACATTTTATAAACTCCGTTAG
>SBAY01000355.1 GCA_005239945.1 Nitrospira sp. | reverse complement strand
AGTTAATACCAAATGAAATTTTGGATTTTGGATTTTCGATTTTGGATTAAGGATATTAAAATTCCTCAATCCAAAATCGAAAATCCAAAATCCAAAATTGTAATCGTAATCTAATAACTGATGGCTTACCAACCGGTAACTGAGGCATTACCTAATAATAAGTCTTATATGTTCTATAAGTTCTATAGAGGAAAAAATATGAGCAAGATTCATTTAGCCTTTTTATGGCACTTTCATCAACCAATGTATAAAAATGTTATTGAACAACAAAAGGGTTCATACTATATGCCCTGGGTGAGATTACATTCGAGCCGTGACTATTTTAATATGGCCTCTATACTTAAAAAGTATCCGCTTGTCCATTCAACATTTAACTTTGTGCCTTCTTTATTATGGCAGATTGAGGATTATCTCAATAATTCGGCTACAGATAGAGAGTTAGAACTGTCTTTAATCCCGGTGGCTAAATTGTCTTCATCAGATAAAGACTATATCCTCAGGCATTTTTTTGATGCCAATCACACTACCCATATTGAACCATATCCTCGCTATAAAGAATTATTAGAAAAAAAACAGACTAAAAAAAGGTTTACTCATCAAGATTTGCTTGACCTCAAGGTCTGGTTTAATTTAACCTGGTTTGGAGAGGAGTTTAAACAAGGTGAGGTTAGATTGCCTGATTCAAACACGATAACGGTTAAAAATTTTATTGAAAAGGGTAGGGAATTTAACGAAGAAGATATGCTCCAAATAGTGGATTGGCAGTATAAAATTATGGGGAATATCATCCCTATTTATAAGGAACTTCAAGAAAAAGGGCAGATTGAGGTTTCCACTACCCCGTTTTATCATCCGATTATTCCCTTAGTTTATGATACTGACCAGGCAACCATTGATAAAGAAGGGTTGAAATTACCACTACGATTTTCAAGGCCAGAGGATGCAAAGGCTCAAATTGATTTAGCGGTGAAATATTATTCAAAGGTATTTGGCAGATTACCTCGAGGGATGTGGCCAGCAGAGGGTGCGGTGAGTCAATCTACGATTCATCTCTTTGCCCAGGCTGGTCTGAATTGGATTGCCTCTGACCAGGGGGTTTTGCAAAAATCGGGTAAGTATGGCTATGAAGCTTACAAACCTGATGTCTTATGTCAACCTTATCGGGCTGTGGATGAAGAGAAAAATTCAGCAATAACGATTTTCTTTCGTGAGACTAAACTATCTAATGTGATTAGCTTTGACTACCAGGGATATAAAGATTATAAGCAGGCGGCTAAGGAATTTATTGATTGGATAACGGTAGAATTTAAAGGGGATAAGGATAAGATTTTAACGGTAATCCTTGATGGAGAAAATCCCTGGGGCACTTATCGTCAAAGCGGGGTAGAATTCCTCAATGCCCTTTATAAAAATTTATCCGCAAATAAAGATATTATTACGGTAACCTTTTCAGAATACCTCACAGGCAATAGTCAACGGGGTATTTTAGCCCATCCTAAACATACTCAGACCCGTGTTTATGACTTATTTTGTGCCAGCTGGATAGACCAGGCAGGCTCTCTACCGGGAAATGACCTGGGGACATGGATAGGAGAAGAGGAAAAAAATAAGGCCTGGGAATTGCTTGGTTTGGTGAGGGATGATCTGGATAGAAAGGGCATTAATCCAGATGAATATCCAGAGGTATTCGAGTCTATTTATGCGGCCGAGGGAAGTGATTGGTTCTGGTGGTATGGAAGTGATTATTCCAGTGGTAGGGATGCCCAGTTCGATATATTGTTTAGAAACCATTTAAAAAATGTCTATTTAAAATTAGGAATTCAACCTATAGAGAAATTAAAAGCCTGAACTTGTTCGGGAAAAAAATTCCTCAACAAGTTGAGGCTTCCAATGCCGTTGGGGACGGAAACCCGAACTTGTTCGGGGAATTCCTCAATTCGGGGAATTCCTCAACAAGTTGAGGCTTCCAATAATGGGTTGAGGCATCCGTTGATTTTTAGTTACCAGGGGGATAAAATAATGAATAAAAAAAAGGTAGAAGAGATTTGCATAAAAACAATTGAATGGACTTTATTGGCTACATTGTTTGTCGTCCCGCTTTATTTTGATACCCATATAAGGGGTGTCTTCGATGTTTGCAAAATGACCTTTTTGCGAATATCTTCACTAATTATAATCTGTGCCTGGCTTCTACGGATAATTTTAACCAAAGAATGCAAATTTGTGCGTAGTAAATTGGATTTACCTGTATTAGCCTATCTTTTGGTGAGTATTGCCGCAACGATATTTTCGGTTGACCCATTTACGAGTTTAGTTGGTGCTTATAAAAGGCATGAGGGATTAACTACAACGATTAGTTATGTCTTGTTATTTTGGACAGCGACTAATTTTTTACACAATAATCGAAAATTACTTCATCGGGTAGCTTATGTGGGTATCGGGGTGGGGTTTATTGCCTCTCTTTATGCCTTGATTCAAAGGGCAAAGCTTGACCCAATTTCCTGGGCCTCAGATGTGTCAGAACGGGCTGTATCCACCTTTGGTAATCCCATATTTTTGGGTTCATATTTAGCTATGCTTATTCCCGTAGCCTTAGGATATTTCTTTATAAAAGGGGATTTGCCTCAACGAGTTACCGAGAAGAAGAAGGAGAAAAAGAAACTTGTTTCGTTGAAAAAGGTTACTCAGACAAGTAAAAATGCTACCATAAGGATTTGGCTATTTGCCATAATAATGATTATTATGTATATCGCCTTCTTTTTTGCCAACAGTCGTGGTCCTTTTACAGGTTTATTAATGGGGCTAATGGTCTTTACTATTTTAATATCGCTTTTATGGGGAAAGAAAGGATTCCTGGAGAATCGAAAAAAGATTATTGTCTCTGGAAGTGGATTTTTTATATTGACTCTTTTCCTTTTACTTCAACCAGGTTTATTAGGAGAACGAATGCTTTTAACTTTTAAAAGGGCTCAGGAGGAAAAAGGTGAAATGCTCGAAAAAATTCTCACCTCCCCAGGTGTTACTTCAAAAATTACTGACAGAAGTGCTACTTCTCAATCTAAAGGAAATTGGTTAGAAAATAAACTTATAGGGGCAATTGGTTCAAGATATTTTATCTGGAAAAATTCAACCATAATTATGGCAAAATATCCCCAGGATGGACCGATTCGTGGACCACTTACCTTTCCTTATTGTGGATTGGTATTTGGCGTAGGGGTAGATACGATGAAATGGGTTTATCCTGCCTTTGAGCTCCCCGGGATGGAATTATTAGAAGGGGCTAATACAGACTACGATAGAGCCCATAATGAGATATTCGATACCGCAATTACAAGGGGTCTGGTTGGATTAGCAATCTATTTCTGGATATTAGTCGCTTTTGTTTTTTGGGCAATTAAAGGGTATCGTCAGTCATCATTAGAGGCAGATAAATTAATTATAACAGGATTTCTCTCTGCCTGGATAGTCTATATTATTCAGAATCAATTTGCCTTTGCCGTGATTTCCTTTACCCCTTTTTACTGGACTTTAATGGGTATGACCATGGTTATTTGTGGTTATACAAATTCTACCTACGAAAAGGTAAAAGGGGGTGATATTCATAAAAAACCTTCTCCTGCCATTCAACTTACATCTACTCAAATTTGTTTGTCGAGCCTGGTTATAGGCATAGTGTTTATTCTGGGCTATTTTTCCCTTTTACCTTATCGAGCGGATTATTATTTCAATAAAGGAGAAAAGGCCATTCATGACAAAGATTTAGATACCGCGTTAGCCATGTATGAGCAGGCCGTTAAATATAACTTTAGAGAAAGACATTATTATGGTGAGTTGACCTATACTTATTATAAAAAAGCCGATTCTATCCCTATGAATCAGCTCGAATTAAAAAAGGAGTGGATTCGTAAGGCTCATAATCGTGTGCAGGATGCCTTTAAGGTTAATCCTCAGGACGGCTATTTCTATAACATCTTAGCCGCTACTTATGCCTTAGAATATGACACAGGCTCCAAAACCGCAAAACAAAAGGCTATCGATGCCTATTATAACGGTTTGAAATATAATATAGTTTTTGCCGAACCATATAATAACTTAGGGGTATTATATTCTAAGGATAAGGAGTATGATAAGGCGATTGCGGTCTATAAAAAGGTAGCGGATATGAGATCATACGATGGGAATGCAAGGGTAACCGTTGCCGATATGTATTTCAGGAAAAATGATAATGAAAATGCAATTGATTGGTTGAAACAGGCCATTCTGATTGACCCACAATCGATTAATGCCTATCATAGATTGGGAGAGATATACTTTAACCAGGGAAGATTTGATGAATCGGTCAAGGCATTTAAAGAGATAGTAAAGATAGACCCTAAAAATATCGATGTTCACCGTGATTTAGGTGCGGCTTATTTTCGCGATGCAGAAGATAAAAGAATAAAGGGAAAAAATAATGAGGCCTATGAGTCGTATCGTCAGGCAAAATATGAATTCGAGCTATATCTAAAATACCATCCCGAGGATATCGGACTTAGACAGGTAGTAAACTCTATCACAATCTAATATCTTTGAATTTATTGTTGACTTTTAATAAGAATTTTGGTAGAATAGAATCCGTAAGGGATAAGATTAAGGACATACCCATTCAACATTCACAGGGTTTGACCCTGAATATCTGCAACTGGAGTTGAAAAATGGCTGGTAAATTTGATAAATCTATATTTATATCTAAATTTAAAGAAGAGACTAACGAACGACTCAATAACCTGAATAAGGGATTATTGAATTTAGAAGAAAATCCGGATAATGATGCCTTGTTAAATGAGGTATTCCGTGAGGCTCATACCTTAAAAGGCTCAGCTAAAATGGTTGGTTTGAGTCACATTAACCGCATTGCTCACCAGATGGAAGACCTGCTTGGCCAGGTTAAGGAGAAACAACTTAATTTAACCCCCCAAATAAATGATTTATTGTTTGAATGTATTGACTCCATTAGAATTTTGATGGATGCAGAAATCTCTAAGAAGGAGGTAAATATAGATGTTGATTTTCTTTGTGAAGACCTAAAAAAGGCATGTTTGGGGGAGTTGGTCCGTGAAAAAAGAAAGGTAGAGAAAAAAATTCGGTTAGTCGAAGGAACACTTCAAGAAGTGCGATATGAAAAGGTAGGATTTGAAGAGACAATCAGGGTTGAAATAGGTAAATTAGATAAACTTTTGAACTTAAGCGAAGAAATGATTATTAACCAGGGACGATTAAACAGCTTATTTGCTCAATTGAAAGATATATTTGAATTGGCAAGGGAACAAACCCATTATCTTGAACAATTAGCGAATTGCGCCAACGGGTTTAAATCAGATATTGACAAATTATCTTTATACCAACAAAAGCTAAAAGATGGTCTTGGCTGGCTATTGACCAGGTATGATGAAGGGCTTAATGAATTGAGTTCTTTTACCAATGAATTAGAGGATATTGTTGTTAAAATGAGGATGTTGCCGGTCGCCACTATATTCGACCTTTTTCCAAGGGTAATTCGGGATATGGCTAAGGAATATGACAAAGAAATAAATCTGGAGATTAAGGGTGAAAAGACAGGGCTTGATAAAAAGATATTAGAGGAAATTAAAGATCCATTGATGCATTTAGTCAGGAATTGTATTGACCATGGGATTGAGACCCCGGAGGAGCGGGCTCTTTTAGGTAAACCACGCACGGGAAAGATATGTTTTGAGGCCCGGCAGGAAGGGGCAAATATACTTATTGAAATTTTGGATGATGGTAGAGGAATAGATGCCAATAAAATAAAACGAATTGCCTTGAAGAAAAAACTTATTACCCCGGAACAAGCAGAAAAACTTTCAGAGGAAAATGCTGTTTATCTTATATTTACACCAGGTTTTTCTACCCGCGAGAATGTTACCGACATCTCTGGTCGAGGGGTAGGGCTGGATGTGGTTAAAGAAAATATAGAACGACTCAAAGGCTCAATTATCGTTTCGACACAACCTTCCAAAGGAACGAAATTTACCCTGCGCATGCCTCTAACCTTAAGCATTACCCTGGCATTGATAGTCAAATCCAGCAAACAGATATTTGCTATCCCGACTTCAGAAATAGAAAAAATCGTTAGAATCTCATCTGATGAGATAAAATTGGTTGGGGATAAAGAGGTAGTCAAAATAGATGATAAGACCATACCTTTTGTCAAACTTAACAAAATTCTTGGATTAAAAGAGCCGATTACAACTGGCGAAATGTTTATGATTGTCATTTATCTGGCCGGTGAACGCATTGGTTTTATCGTTGATGAAATTATCAGTGAACAGGAAATAGTTATTAAAAGCCTTGGTGAGTATGTAAAAAAAACCGATAATATCTCCGGGGCTACTATCTGGGGAGATGGAGAAATAGTTCTTATTGTGGATGTATTTGATTTGATGAAATCGGCTAAAAAGTCATATTTTGAATCTAAAATAACGGTTGAGGAGGAAAAAGAGGAAATTCCCAATCGCTCTATTTTGGTAGTAGATGATTCATTGACTACCCGGGAGCTTGAAAAAAATATCTTGGAGTCAGTAGGTTATGATGTAGATGTAGCGATTGATGGAAGAGCGGCTCTGGAAAAACTTAAACAAAAAAGATTTAATCTGGTTATTACAGATATTACCATGCCCAATATGAATGGATTCGAATTGACTTCATGTATAAAGAATGATGATAAATATAAGGACATACCTGTAATTATGGTTACTGCCGAGGAAAAAGAAGAGGATAAAAAGAGAGGGGTTGAGGTAGGTGCCGAGGCGTATATCCTCAAATCTGCCTTTGATCAAAAGGGTTTGTTGGATATTATTGAGAGATTGGTTGGATAATATGGGAAGAGAAAAATAAGCTGAGGAAATCACATAATCGGGCAGTGATTGGTACTTCAATTTAGACATTAGACCATAGACATCAGACAATAGACTTAGAGAAGAGAAAAAATGGACAAAGATTATACAAAGGAGAATTTCATTGCAAAATTAGCAATCAGCAATGAAAGAAATAATTTTAAAATGCTAATGGCTAATTGGACATTGCCTTATTCTTGGTTTCTCCAATCATTCACTTCCACAAAAAACCTTAAAGAGCCGAAAAGTCTGATGTCTAAAGTTTGAAGTCTAATGTCTGAATTGAAGTATTGCTAACAGAAATTCCCCAACTTTTAGCAATGATTTAAAGAAGTGGATTTTTTGAGGGGAAAAACCCTTTGAAAAGGGTTTCTCCCCTCAAACTCCCCTTTTCCAAAACTTTTTAACCACAAGAGTATAAAATTTTATTTACCCATTTATAAGAAATGGGGTAAATAAAATTTTATACTCTT
>SBAY01000386.1 GCA_005239945.1 Nitrospira sp. | reverse complement strand
TTCAAAGAGCTTTTAATCTGGAGCCACCAACAAGGGAAAATGGGCAAAACCATTGAATCTGTATTGGCAACTCTCTAAAAAACGCAAAAGTTCAGTTATACAGATTAATATCATAAATTGAATTAGGAATAGAAACAAGTCCAGGAGGTAAATTAGTAGGCTTTTCTTCCATAGGTTTGATTTTTACATAGTACAGTCTGTCTATTACCTCTGAATCAAATTCTACAGTTAAGGTTCCATATTGAGTAGGAATACTTATCGTAGCAGGTTTATCAGGAGAGTTTATCAAAATTGTATCAATTAATTCATAAATATTCCAGCTATCAAAAGTACCCAGGTATTCTCCCTCTGCACTCCATTTCTCAATATTTTCAACCTTTATATAACTTTTTACTAACCCAACTATGCTATACCAATTAACCCATGTAATATTTGCCATTGGATGAAGAATTTCGATTTTATAGGCAGTAAAAGTACCGGCTGGTACGACTACTGTTTCTACATCAACTACCTGGCGGGAAAATGTACCTAATTCTGATGGATAGGAAATCCAAAAATCGCCTACGGTAAGAGGAAATTTCAATAACTTTTGAGGAGGGTTACAAATCTTAATAGTTGATGTTGCTTCGGATAGAGGACTTAATGCAACTGATATGGGTATAGAAATCTGGCCTCGCACATAGTCCAAAATCTCTTTAGTCGAGTTAAACCTTTTACCTTGATAGATATAGTAACAGCCTTTAGCTTTTGGTGGACTATAATGAGGCCCAACGCCTGATACCGTCCCATAAGCATATTTTCGCAATTCTCCTTCTACCTCTGATAAATAATCGGTGCCGATAAAGGATTTTCCTTCTTCTATCTCTTCCTTCTTCATAATATAGGTATCTATCCCAGAGATATTTGCCGTACCAATAATCTTAGAAGTAAGGGAGAATGTTCCATACTCTTCATCTATCATAACCTCTCTTCTATATTTCCATAAATTATCAATTTGCAAAGGAAAATGTTCTATTAATGAACCCTGGACAGAGACCATTTCAAAATCCACATGAGTTACTACCCCTTCTGTCAAAGTAGTAATCTTTTTCTCTATCCTATAATTTAATTTTCTTGCTGTTATCGTAAAAGTACCTACTCCGAAATTTGATATTATATATACCCCGCTGGAGTTAGTAGTAGCATCCCCTTTTATCTTACCATCCTGTAATACTTCTATCCGCACCCCTGTCAGCGGGATTTCATACTGGTCAGTAACAGTCCCTATAATTGTCCCTGCTTGAATAGTAGCAGTAGCAATATTTGACAGAGCTGACCAAAGTCCTACATCATCTTTTGCCTTGATAGCAAAGTAATAGGTAGTATTTGAAAGTAAATTAGTAACCGTAAATGTTTCAGTCGCACCTGCTGGTTGTGGAGTTGGTGTATCTGGACATTGTGTTGCTAAATTCCAATTATCTTCAGTAATCGTAAAGGTAGCATACCGAATGTCATAAGCAGTAGCTGTGCCTACATAACCATCATCCCCTGGTGCTGTCCAGATGAGGGTGATGGAGGTAGAAATAATAGTAGCAATACCTAAATCAGTAATGGTCCCTGGTGGGGTGGTGTCTGGAAGTGAATTATTCACAGTTACCGTAATGCTCTCACTTCCAATAAGATTAGAAGGGTCATAAGCAATAACCTTGATTGTCCGAGAACCATTGCTATAATTAGTAGTATCCCAGGAATATTGATATGGTGAGGTAATATCTGTATGCTTTAAATCACTGTCAATACAAAATGCTACCTTTGTTATTCCAACATTATCAATAGCCGTTACATCCACCTTGACTATGCCAGATACTATTGAGCCATTAGCAGGGTTAGTAATGTTCACTGTTGGTGATGAGGTATCCACTTCTTGAATATACATACTATTATAATTCAAATTATTCTCCTCATTTGCCTCTAATATCTTATTTTGAGCATCAATCCAGACATAGATTGGAATTACGCCTGTATATCCCGATGTATTCCAGACAAGTTGGGCAGTCTTACTACCATTTGCAGGAATGGTAATGATTGTTTGAGAACCTATCTCTGTCCCTGTCCCCAATGGATTCCCCATAAAGAAGCTTACCACAACAGAATCTGCCTGGATAGTCCCGGTATTATAAACTATTACTGTAATGGTTGCCATCTCCCCTGATGTCGGACAGGATGGCTCAAAGGAAATGTCAGAAGTACTCAAATCCACACTGCTAACGAATATTTCTTTTGAGGCACTGTTATTATCATAGTCTTTCTCAAGAAATGAATTATATGGACTTATGATAACCTGGATGGTATGCGTCCCATTCGTGGCGAGCCAGATTATAAATACCCCTTCAGAACCTCCTGCAGGGATATGATTGATAGTTTTTGAGCCAATAAGGGTTCCTGCTTCTGACGGTAGTCCATCATAGAAAAAGACAGTAGTATCAGTTGCCCCTATATCTCCAATATTATGGATAGTAGCGTTGACGGTTACTCCTTCTCCTTGCGTTGGTGTATCATTTGAAAAGGTAATATCTGATGATGAAAGTGTCAGGTCTGGGAATTGCTCTACCCAGATTATCCTGCTGGCCTCTCTGGCAAATGGTTGACTATTTATCTCACCATAGGCTCTGGCAATAATTTCATAACTGCCACTTACACTGGTATTGGCATAAGTATTGGTATAGGTGCCATCATTTGCCGCAATATCATTATGTGTTCCATCGTCGTATAAAATAATGGTATCTGTACCAGTTGGTGTTATTATCGTTGAAGTTACAAATGCTCCAGTTGTCGGGGTGCTGTTATTTGTAAGCATAGCATTTATGGTAAGAACCTCATTAGGTGGATGTCCGTATTTTTCCGGCAAGATTGAAAGAGAAAATAGAAGGTTAGTAGCTACATAGGTTAATATACTGTAATTTGTGCCTTCATTCGGGACAGCATCTCCACTAACATTTAAAGTTCATGTTCCTGCCTCTGGATTCTTGATGGTATATCCTTTAATGGTAGTGGTAGCAAAGTAGGTAATATCTGGATTAGTGGTTGCAGATGCTGGTTCTATCAAGTCACCGTTGGGTGTAGTCAGGGTAAAACCAATCTCTCCGTCATCCCAATTTAAAAGAAAATGTACCTCACTGGCAGGGTCAACCATAATGTGATGCGATATTGTTCCTCCTGGATATATTTTGCCATCAATCATTGGTAATTCTTGAATTAAGGTAGATGCCGTTCCTTCAGTTTGTAGAGGTGATGCAGACAACATGCTTGTTTTATAACCGTTGGATTCATTCTTTAATATTGATTCTACTTGATTCCATACATCCGGTTCTTGATAAATCTCCAAATGATTACGGAAATATTTGGTTGAAGGTACTGAGCCTAATTCAACACTTGCAACTGACACTACTCCATCTGTTGTGAGAAAATCTGGGCTTATTTCCCCATGCGTTATATATGAAAGCCCAATATAAACATTTGAGAGCATAAAGAACTCATCTATTATTGGATCTAATTTTAACTCCGAGAAAAAATTAGTTCCTGCAATAGTATAGTAGGAGACACCCTTATCCTTACCTGTTTTATCAGATTCACTTTTTCCCCATTTCGTATGACCATTTAATTCAGATATAAATGAATCTTTGTCAGGTGGTTGCATTTGCCTACCTGCTTCTCCTATTCCTTCACCCTTTATATCAAGAATAAGTTTGAGTAAATGTGACCATACAAGTGGTGTACCATGATTAGGTGTAGCAATCATGATTAATTTTCGAACATTGTTATGATATCTCTCATGTTGAATATACCATCTTGAAACTAATCCACCCATAGAATGAGCCACAATATCAACCTTAGGTGCCCCAGTTTGTGTTACCAGATTAATAATCTCAAGTTCTAATAAATTAGCATAATTTTTTATATCCCCATTAGCAACAATATGAGGAGCTAAATCAATAGTGTCCACCTTAAATTCTTTCTCCAACTCCCGTCTAAAATCATTCCACATTCCACTATTTGACCGATACCCATGTACCAAAAGCACCGGATAGCCAACGCTTATAAAATGTGGCGTTGATGAAGAACCATCAGAAACTATTTTCCCACTATTATCTTTAGCCTCAATGTAATATTCTACCCCTTCGATAGTTACATAACCAGCAGGGATTGTTTCAGTGTAGGTATTTCCTACATTAGTCATAGTGACTGATGTAAAACTGGTTTCCTCCTTTTCCTTTTTACGATAGTGCAGGGTAGCACTTTCTACCTTTACATCATCAGTTATCACTGCCTTAATCTCTATGCTCGTACTTGGTGTCCCCCAGAATTTAATCGCTTCATGAGCAATTGTAGGTAGAGAGTCTTTTACAATTGTAATAGCATAATTGCTGATAACCGCAGAGGTAGCCTCATTACAAGTTATCTTAGCATTATTTTCGACTGGGGTTTTATTTGGTGTGTTTTCATTGATTTTGACCTTAAATGAAACAAAACCCTCTGCATCTGGCGCAAGACTACCCATATTCCAGATAACCTGCCCCTGGGAATAATATCCACCACCAGTCGCACTATTTTCTATATATGTGGTATAAGCAGGTATTGGGTCAGTGATTTTTACATTGGTAACCGTAGTAGCACTTCTGTTCTTGAAGCTTAACCCATAATTAAGGGTACTGCCAGGAGAACCAAAATCTATGTCCACCGTCTTGGTGATTGATAGAGCTATAGTTATCCCTTGAAATTCATAAGCACCCATATCAATTACGCCATTCACTATGCGTGGATTGCCGTCTTTGTCGGATGCTGGAATACCTAGGGCTGTGTTTGAGCCTGCGTCTATGCAAGGGGAGTTTGATTGCAAGTGATAATCACCATCTCCTACAAATAATGGGTTGCTATTGATATTGCCTGTTCCTGCCCAACCACCTTTAATATCAGAATAGGTGATGTTTATGGATGCATAGGAGAGGTAGATTTCCTGTGGACTATCATCCCAGAAGATGCTGTTGACTACTGTTGAGGGGTAGGAGTAGTAGCAGTAGATTCCGCCACCTTGAGTAGCACTGTTAGCACTGTTTCCTGAAATGGTGCAGTTGGTAATGGTTGGGTAGGAGTAGTAGCAGCAGATTCCGCCACCAACATTAGCACTGTTTCCTGAAATGGTGCAGTTTGTGATGGTTGGGAAGGAGGAGTTGCAGTAGATTCCGCCACCATCAGTAGCTAAACCATTGGTGATAGTAAATCCATCCAGTACTGAAAATATATTTTCACCAGAGCTAAATTTTACCACACTATCCTTCTTATTACCATCAATAATAGTACTGGCAGGTCCATAGACAGATTTGACAGTGATGGCTTTGCCTTTGAAGTTGATGTTTTCAATATATGTCCCTGCACCTACTAACACCGTATCGAAGTTGATTGCGGCATTAATAGCCTCTTGAATAGTGGGATAATCCGCAGGGACATTAATCGTTGCCGCCTGTGCATCTACCCCATAACTCATTAGCCCAATACCCAAACACAACCCTGCTAAAAACTTTTTCATAATTTAAAGACCTCTTTAAATTTTATTGTAATTGGATTAAGCGGATTGAGTAGATATTTTTTTATCCGTTTAATCCGCTAAATCCGATTACCATCATATTTCTAACAACAAAAAAGGCAGGTTAAAACAATAACCTGCCTGAAAATATACTATATGCAACTGTAGATGATATTACAGTTAGGGTAGGGGTAGAGTCTGTTGTATGTATGTTACCAACCAACATCTTTTTTCTCCTTAACTTTTAAAGAAGGCAAACAAGATACCGTCTAAAGCACTAAAATCTGGCTTTAGTGACAAAAACCTACTTTTTAGATAAACGATTTCTTACTTAATCTTTTCAATGAATGCCTTTGTTGATTTTATAGATTCTTTGATTACATTTACATCTCTCAACAGTCCTCTATAATAACCTGCTATATGTAGAGTATCGTAAAGGCTCTCAAACTCCCTCATCAATTTCCCATTATGGATGGCTACATGCTTTTGTAATGCAGTTCTATAGGCATCTACTGATTTAGGCAACTCTTTTTTAGTTAAACCTTTTTTAGTCATAAGATATTCATTTATTGCCTCTAA
>SBAY01000163.1 GCA_005239945.1 Nitrospira sp. | reverse complement strand
TCGGAAAGCCGTGTGCGGGAAAACCGCACGCACGGTTTGATGAGGGGAACAGATGAAACAGGATATATCTGGGAAGTCTGTTTCTACTCTACTGGTTTCATTTTTCACTTTTTGATAGAGGACCCAGTTGTCTGATCTCCTCCACCATATTCGTAACAACCTGGACAAACTTTTTAGCCTCTGTGGCTGATATCCACTCAAGGCGAAGTCGTCTTTTATCAATTCCCAATTGCTCAATAACCTTTCGTAACAGGTGAAATCTATTGAGTGCCTTGTAATTTCCCTCTTTATAGTGGCAGTCTCCTGGATGACAGCCCATGATAATAACGCCGTCTGCTCCGCCGGCAAAGGCTTTAAGCACTAATTGTGGGTCAACCCTTCCAGAACACATCGTCCGTATCACACCCAGGTTGGGTGGATAGTGCATTCGGGCATTTCCAGCCATATCCGCGGCGGCATACGAACACCATCTGCACAAAAATCCTGTAATTACCGGCTCAAACTTTTCCATAAATCATTCCCTCTATTTCAGCAGAAAGCTGTTTTACTGTAAAATTTTTATACTCTGCTGCCCCGCTCGGGCAGGAAGAGGCGCATGTCCCACATCCCTGGCAGAGCACATCCTCCACCACCGCAATCCTTTTTTGGGCATCAAAAAATATAGCCTTATAAGGGCAAACCGAGATACAGGTCTTACATCCACCGCAAATCTCTTCATCGATTTTTGCAGTTTGAGGTTCAACCTCATGTTTTTCCCCAGGCATAAGGATTGATAAAATTCGACCTGCGGCTGCACCCCCCTGGGCAACCGATTCTTGAATATCCTTTGGCCCCTGGGCACATCCGGCAAGGTAAATACCTTTGGTAGTGGTTGATACCGGGGCGATTTTTGAATGCTCCTCTTTAAAAAAGCCTTCATCATCCCTTGATATAGAAAACAGATTAGCTACTTGCTCGGCATCGCTTTGCGGTTCCATGGCGGATAACAGTATGACCATATCAGCCATTAAAGATTCCTGACCTCCATTCAATCGTGGGAAGGTTACTGCTGTTTTTGAATCCAACCCCTTTTCCAATCTTACCTTGGTCATATCCTCAACCCTGGTAAATGAAGGAGACTCCCTTTCCTCAAGGTTTTGCTTGAATTGCTGGTATCCTTTTCCAGGAAGGCACCAGTCAGAATAAAGGTGGGTAATTTTTACCTCAGGAATCTTCTTTTTCAGGATATGTGAATATTTCAAGGCGGTCATACAGCAAACCTTGGAGCAGTAGCGGTTGTGCTTTTTATCACGACTGCCAACACAGTGAACCAGGACTACAGAATTTGGTGGTTTACCATTTGGGAGCACAATCTCTCCTGATGTCGGTCCTGTAGAGCTGGCCAGCCGTTCAAACTTCATGCTTGTATAGACCCCGGGAAGATTGGTTTCGGGATTAAAGACTGAAAATCCAGTAGCGACCACCACAGCTCCCACAGAAATCTCTTCTATCCTGTCCTCCTGGCTGAAATCAATAGCCTCGAATGGGCAGATATCCTTGCAGGCTGAACAATCCTGACCGCGAAACCTTAAACAATTGTTGCGGTCAATAACCGGAACATTGGGAAGAGAGCCGGCATAAGGGGTGAAAATTGCCTTTCGTGTTCCCATGCCTTCATTGAATTCATTGGGAACTTCCACAGGGCAGGATTCATAACAAACCCCACAGCCAATACATTTTTCCATGGAAACACAACCTGCCCTCTGCTTTACCTTCACCCTGAATTGACCGAAATAGCCCAGCACTTCCTCCACCGTGCTGCAGGTCATCACCCTTATATTTTCCTTGTGCAGGAGTTCGTCTATTTTCCCTTCCATCATGCAGGTAGTGCATTCAAGGTTAGGGAATACCTCCTCGTAACGGGTTATGTGTCCACCGACACATGGGTCTCGTTCAACCAGATAGACATTTCTTCCCTTCTGTGCCAGAAGCAGACAGGCTTCAATTCCTGCAGGCCCCGCACCTATCACCAGGGTATCGGTTTTTAGAGGGATTTCTTTCAATTCAATCGGTTCGTGAATCCTGACGCGTTTAATGGCGGCTCTGATAATGGTTTCAGCCTTTTTCTCAGCTTGCTTTTTATCAGAGATAACCCAGGCATACTGCTCCCGGATGTTGGCTATCTGCATGAGAAAGGGATTAAGCCCAGCCTGAAGACAAACCTGACGAAATTTGTATTCATGCTCTTTGGGTGAACAGGCGGCTATAACAACCCGCTCAAGTCCGTTTTCCTTTATTTGTTTGATTAGTTCCTGATGGCCTTCTTCAGAACAAAGAAGGTTGTGTTTTCCCGCCCAGGAAACCTCAGGCAGGCTGAGGCAAAATTGGCTGAGATGGTCAATATCCAGGATTTCACTGATATTTGGGCCACATCCACAAAGGAATACGCCTACTTTCTCATCCCCTTTCTTTTTCATGACTACATAATGTTCATCTTCATAGACAGGGCCTGTGTAATTGAAACGCCTCATAAGTATTCTCTCCTTCCCGGATGGTATTAGTATACTACCTTGAATGGAAGATGTCAAGAGGAAAATCAACTTTGGGTGTGTGTAAAATTTGTAGGTAAGGTTATCATAAAACACTCCTCCTGCTTTTATTGGAATTTCTTTATCTTTTGAATGTAGAATATTGAATGTAGAATGTAGAATGTAGAATTATGGTAATCGTTCAGGTTGTTTAGGCTATAGGCTGTAGACTGTTAGCTATTGAGTATTGATGACCCAAAATCTTCTCGTTTTCCATGTTTTTGAGTCTTGAATCTATTGGTAATTGAGGGATTATTTGCGTGAAACCAACAATTCTCATTTTGAAATAACTCCGCCATTTATGGCGAAGTTACTAATTTCTATAAGTTAAATCGGGCCAAAAATCCAAAATGAGAATTGCTGGCGTGAAATTTTTTTCTTGACATTTCAATCTATTTCTGGCATACTTATAAATAAATGAGATAGGTCTTTCGTGGTAAATTCTTAAATTATATGTCTTTAAAGAAAAAGATAGTCCTTGGTTTTTTATAACCTTAAGCCTCATACTTAGTTTCGTTATCGCTACCTATCTCGGTTTTATAGAGAGCAGAAGGAAGATTCGCTAGCTGGAGTTGTCCGATACTATTCAGTGCCTTGGCTGATGTCAAATTCAATCTTAACTCTCCGGCAAAAATCGAGATACTGGCTGACAGACATCTCTTAGGACAGGTATATACCAACCTGTTTAGTAATGCGGTTGAGGCTAAGGGAGATAATGGTTTGCTGGAGGTAGAGATTGATACTATCAGGGGTGATGTCTTGATTAAGGTTTCTGATAGCGGTAAGGGCATCCTTCCAGAAAATGTACCGGTGATATTTGACCCGTTTTTTACCACAAAGGAAAAAGGAACCGGTTTGGGGCTGGCCATTGTTTATAATATCATCAAAAAGCATCAGGATAAAATAAAGGTTAGCAGTGTGCCGGACAAAGGTACTACTTTTATCATAACATTAGAAGCAGGGAAATCAGGTAATGGAAGAAATCCTAATAGCATAATTCTTTTTTTACGTCTCGGAAATTCTATAACCCATTGGGGCTAAAGGATTTCTGTAGATAGTATTTTTGCCCCTAAGTTTACGGAATAATGGAATGTTGGAATAGTGGAATAATGTGGAAGGGACGGAATGTCCGCTGCCACCGGTTAAAAATCCCAATATTCCATCATTCCAGTACTCCCTTATTCCAATTGCGAGCGCAGCGAGCTAAGTTCGTATTTTCCTTCTCCTTTGTGCCGACTTGTCGGCCTGACTGTTTCACCCTAAAGTGAACCGTCTCCCTATTTTCATCAAAAACGGACCGATTTCTTCCAATGGTAGTATTTTATCCACGCAAGTTGCAGCAATAGCGGCTTTGGGCTAATCTTGGTTAATCTTCCTTTACGCATAAGCAAGAGCCATTTTCGGCTCTTTTAGTTCATAATATATGCCTTGTGGTGCGGCAACATTTTCAGAGGCATCAAGCATCTCTATAGAAACAACCCTTCCATCCTTTCCATAATCAATAATAACCCCTTCACGAATCTCCTCACTCTCCTTAATCTTTTCCTCCCTCAATATCAAGCTTAATGTATCTGTTTCCTGGTCATAGATAACCTTCATTTTAGACCTCCTTTATCCAGTATTTCTCAATTTTAGATGTCTTATAGACCGTAATAACATAAAAAACACCTTCCTTTTCCTTCCCGATTATTCGAAGAAGCATCTCTTTATTCTCATCATAATCTACATATTTTTCCTGGACAATAACCCTTTCCTTTTTTGATAAGATTTTTTGTTGGGGATTCTTAACCATATTAGCTACACTTTGCTTATCTATTTGACGCCTTTGCATCTCAAATATTGCGTGTTCTGAAAAAACAACATTCATCTTCATCTCCTGATTTCTTTGTGTTCTCTGTGAATTTCTCTGTGCCCTCTGTGGTTAACCTTCTTCTTTCGTTTCTTGCCCCCTTCCTAAAGAGTTAATACATTCTTCCAGCCATTAATCAGCCATTGACCAGGACTGCGACAAACAAATACATCATCAGAAAGCAGATGAGTTCTCTTTTCGCACTCATACATGAGAAAAAGCCACATCTTTTTTTGTAAAACTTTTGTAGAACTGGTTAAAATTCCTGAAGAACCGTTCTATAGCGTTATTAGTTTTTGGAAATTTCTTGCTCCCAATAGCTGGCAAAACAAAAGCTTCGGCGATTCCTTCTCTGTATGCTCAACCCATTTTTTTACCCCTAATATCTCTTCTTTTGCTTTGAGCTTTTCAATCCGACGTTTAACCGTTCGTTTGTCCTTGGTTTGCAAGCTCTTTCTTCCGATCCTTAATGAACGGCGTGCTACTAATGTCCACCCACAACCAATATCCCACTGGCTGCAAGCACAAGAATAACAACCCCAACTATGGTCATCAAGGTATAGACTGCATCCTTTTTTTTGAGCAGGCTCGGAATAATTGCCAGATAGCAAAGAATGGTTAAGCTGGCAAGGATAGCTATGCTAAGAAAGTTGAGGAAATCACCCTTTCTGAGAAGGGTTGTCCATGTCCAGCCTATAAGTGGATGATCAAGATGCAAAAAATCACGATTAATTGCTTCAAGATAGCTGTGAGCATCCTGGCTCCAATATTTTGAAACCTCTGCCAATGGAATGGCTGAGGGGATAACCCCAAAAACATAGAGCCCAAAGGTAACAATCAAGCCTCCAAGCCCAAGATACATCCCTTTTTCAAGGATGTTAGCATAGATAACCTGTTCGTGGTGAGTATTTACTACTACGGATTCCTCTGACATAATATTTTCTCCTTTTTGTGTTCCACAAGCAGCCTGCTTATGGTAGAATAGGCTCAAGCTGGAAGCTTGAGTTACATAATCCCCAATCCCTTTTGTAATGCCTTAAGTCCAGCAAAGATAAGTAGCATTATTACCATCCAGCGAATAAAGGCTGGCTTTGCCTTCTTAAGAATTTTTACACCAATGAATGAACCAAGCATGATGCCTATCAAAGATGGGATTACAATCATGGGTATTACACAGCCTTGATTAAAGTAAATCCATGCAGCTGATGTGTCAGTAATTGAAAGCAGGAATTTACTGGTCCCAACGCTAATCTTTAATGGTGCCCCCATTATCAGATTCAATACCGGAACATTTGCCCAGCCTGCCCCAAGCCCAAACATACCAGCCATAAAGCCAATAATGATAAATACAGCAAGTCCTACAGGGGTCCGGTGTATCTTCCAGTTAACGGTTTGACCGCTGCTTCCTTCAGTGTAGACACCATATATTCGCAATGCTGAGGATAAGGCATCAGCCTTAGGCACATCAGGCAATTCTGATTTCTTTGCCATGAACATAAGGGCAACAATCCCAAGAACAGTTATTCCCAAACATATCTGGACAATATTGGTAGACACCGCAAGCCCAATCATTGATCCAAATATAGCAGATGTTGAAGCAATAAGGGCAACAGGGATAGCCAGTCTCAGGTTTGCCAGGTCAGACCTTAGTAAAGAAGGACCCGCTGCCAGGGCACCAGAAAGTGCCACCAGAAGCCCTGTCCCTCGAACAAAGTCCAGATGGAAAGGAAAAAATCCGCTGATAATAGGCACATAGAGTACCGCACCGCCAATACCACCCAGAACCGCAACAATTCCCATAACTAAGGTAACAACAAATAAACTAACAGGCCATATCCACCATGTTGATGAGGCAGCAGCTGTTGTCGCAGTCACGGTTTCAGTGGCCATAGCAGCAATAGGACAAAATAGCACAAGGTTTAAAGTAAGCAACCATAGCCCTCGAAATCTGGAATTGCGAATTTTAGTATGAATTAACTTGTCTTGATCAAACATTTTTAATGTTTTCCCCCTTGTTCTTAATTATTTATTAATTATAGCAGAGAATTAACCCTGTGTCAACAAAAAATTGAAAATTAAGCCGATTAAGGGTATTAACCGCTGCTGCGGAGAAAACAGGCAAGGGCGAATTCCCTCACCTTTCAATCCCTGAAAAACAGGACGAGGTCACCGAGTTTGATGGCCTCTGCAACGGAGTTGGTGATAGCTTTTATCATGGGACTTGGCGGTTCATTCAAATATGCCTTGCATGGATTTGTTGACATCCGACTGGCAATGATTATCCTGGCAGGCTCTCTCTTTGGCATTCAGTTAGGGGCAATTGGCACAACTTATGTAAAGCCATTTATGATAAAGATGGTTATGGGATTAATTATGGTCATTGTTCTCTTCAGCCGTGGTTTAATGATACCTGTCTATCTGTCACAATTAGAGTTGATACACACTTTAAGTGAAGGCAGCGTGAAGATATTGAAAGATACAAGCTTTGCTATAATGGCCCTGGCATTATTGCTTGGTGCCTTTATTATTCTTAAAGCCGTGTGGCAAGAGTACAGGGCAGAAAAATTGGCAGCAAGAAAGGAGGGGCACACTCCAGAAGGTTAGAGACACCATTATCTCTTTCCCCTGGTCAACAATGCCTCAAGCCCCTCAACCTCTTTGTCGTTTAAGGATTAATTCTATCAAAAATAATGGTTATGTCAAGGAAAATTTCTGTTTTCAAAAGATTTTTCCCCTTAAAAATTTACTTCTTTGAACCATTGCTAAAAGGTAAGGAATTCTGACAATAACTTTTTATTTTCTTGGAAATACAGGGGTTACTTGATTGATTTTAGTGCCTGGTTTTAATAATCCCCACTGGGTTAAACCATTAATTCCAAAAGAGGAGATAGACTTTTGGATACCTAATTGCTGCCAGATTTTTGTGGCTGAATCTGGCATAAATGGGAAAATATAGATTGTAATAAATCTTATTGCCTCAGCCAGATTATAAAGGATATTATTTAATTTAATCTTCTCTTCTTTTAATGTCCATGGTGCGGTTTCATCGACATATTTATTGCATCTACGAACTAATTTCCAGATATGGTCCAGAGCTACATTAAAGGCTAAATTATCAAAGGATTGGTTCACCTTTGGGAAAAGGGCTAAGGCAATTTCCTTTAGTTCATCAGTCTCTGATGAGGGTTGGGGAATAATACCATCGTTATATTTTTGAATCATAGACAGGGTTCTTGAGATAAGGTTACCGAGATCATTGGCTAAATCACTGTTTATCCGATGAATTAATCCTTCATAAGAGTAATCACCATCCAGACCAAAGGGGACTTCCCGCAGTAAAAAATAGCGGTAACAATCAACCCCAACCTTATTGATAACCTCATTAGGGTCAATTACATTCCCAAGCGACTTAGACATTTTTTTACCATTCATTGTCCACCAGCCGTGAGCAAATATCTTTTTAGGTGGTGTAATACCCATAGAGATAAGCATGGCCGGCCAGATAATCGCATGGAATTTCAGGATATCTTTACCAACAATATGCACATCAGCCGGCCAGTATCTATCGAATTTTTCCATATCTTCCACAAATCCACATCCGGTAAGATAATTGATTAACGCCTCAAACCAGACATAAATCACATCAGTTTCACCTTCTATGGGAACATTAATCCCCCAGTCAAAGGTTGTCCGGGTAATACTCAGGTCTTTTAAGCCATCTTTGATGATATTGACTATTTCATTGCGTCTAAAGTCTGGTTGGATAAAATCAGGGTTATTCTCGATATATTTTAATAATTGCTCCTGATAATTGGACAATCTGAAGAAATAGCCTTCCTCTGCCAGCCATTCCGGGGCACGATTACAAGAAGGACATTTACCTTCGATTAACTGGGTTTCAGGGATGTAGGTTTCGCAGGGGGTGCAATACCAACCTTCGTATTTACCTCGATATATATCCTGTTTTTCATAGATTATCTTAAATAGTGATTGGGCAGTTTTTTTATGGCGAGATTCGGTTGTTCGAATAAAATCATCATAAGAAATATTTAATCTTTCCCATAGTTCCTTAAACCTGACAACGACTTTATCAGCCAATTCCTGAGGTAATAATCCCTGTTCTTTTGCCGTCCGCTCAATCTTTTGCCCATGCTCATCTGTGCCGGTGAGAAAAAAGACATCATAGCCGGTTAGCCGTTTATATCTGGCTAATGTATCTGCGGCTACATTGGTATATGAATGGCCAATATGCGGTAAATCATTCACATAATATAATGGAGTAGTAATATAGAATTTCATTGTTACTCTTTAATTTCCAGGTAAGCGTTCAGCTTTCAGTTTTCGGATGAGACCAATGAGTATATTCTTCTTCATCTGAAAGCTTCCGGCTGATAGCTGACCGCTTACAGTTTCGTCTCCTTACCCCAGATAGCGGGAAATATTCATTCACCTGCTCACTTCACAACATGAGCATTCGATTCCTTTTTCCCTATTGCTTCTTCCTTAGGAATTACTCGTATTTCGTTTAATGAAAAAGGCTGACAGTAACCATCCTCTAATTTGACCACAACTTGTTCCTTAATTGGATTTATTTCATAGATTGTCCCCTGTCCCTTTTGAGTAGTAACCTTTGTCCCTCGTCTGGGTGCCTTTTTACGGAAATCAGCATAAGTTTTATATTCAAAAGCCATACAACACATTAATCTGCCGCAAACTCCCGAGATTTTACCTGATGTCAGGATAAGGTTTTGCTCTTTAGCCATTTTAACTTGCACAGACTCAAATTCCTTTAAAAAGGTAGCACAACACAATTCACGACCACACCAACCACAACCACTATATAATTTCGCTTCATCCCGAACCCCAATCTGCCGTAATTCGATTTTGGTTTTAAAGTGATGAACCAAATCCTTGACTAATTCACGGAAGTCTACCCTTTCCTCAGCTGTAAAATAAAAAATGATTTTCCCACAATTAAGAGTATAATGAACATCAGATAATTTCATGTTTATATCACGCTCTTGGATTTTTCTTGAACAAATATGAAAAGCCTCTTTTTCCTTTTTCTTATTTTGTTCTACCTTTTTCCAATCTTCCTGCGTAGCAAGTCTAACCACCGTAAGTATAGATTTACAGTCTTTAGGTACCTCAATGGTTTTAGGAGATCCTGTTACCTTAGCTAATTCTACCCTACGGTCCATTTCGGTTACACACCAATCCCCACAATGTAGGTCAAAAGTTCCTGTATCCATATAGTAAACCTTAAAATCCTTTATGAGTTTTACTTCAACTACCGTTATCATTTTAGACACTCCTCTGATAGGTAAATAGGCTAAAGGGAAAACTATCTTCCCTAACAACCTTCAGCCTAAATGCCTTCAGCCTTTTCCTATTTCCTTTAGTTTAATAAACATTACTTCAATAACTAACTGTAAATTTGCATTTTGAAACCGTATTGCTTTTTGGGTTTCAATCACAATATCAATTGCCTGATACAAATTTATGAAGTTCACAGATTGTTTCAACCAAACTAAGAATATTTCTAAGAAGAGCTCAATATTTTCCTTTTTATAGAAATCTACTATTTGAGTAGCGATTTTGGAAATAAGTAAGAAGCTGTTATCTTTTTTAAAGATATTCTCAATTTCATTCGACAGTTTAGCCTGATGCTCGAATATACCCTTTTCCAAATATTCTTTTGCCCTGCCAAGACTGCCTCCAGAGGCCTGGGCCAATAAATGAAATCTTGTTGGTTCAAGCCCCCATTCAGGGAATATCCGTGTCTGAATCCCTTCGGGGAGCAAATTAAATTTTACAGGCCGACATCTTGAAATAATTGTAGGCAGAAGTACCTCAAGACTACTGGTAACCAAAATAAACAGGACATTGGCAGGAGGTTCTTCCAATGTTTTAAGAAAGGCATTAGCGGCTTCTGTAGTCATCTTATCTATTTTGTCTAAGATATAAACCTTTTTTTTGCCTTCAAAAGGGGTAGTATAGACCTCTTTTTGCAAATCCTGAATTTGAGAGATAAGGAAATGAATACTTGCCGGTTTGATTATCTTTACATCCGGGTGAATATCCTGCTCGATTTTGTAACAGGGAGAACATCTCCCGCAACTATCCTCTTGCTCTCCTACGATGCTTTGGCAATTACACACCTTAGCCAATTCTTTAGCAGTTTTAGTTTTGCCTACCCCATCAGGTCCAAAAAATAAATAAGATGTCCCAAGTCGATTTTGCTTAATCGTCTTTTTTAATATGTTTATGGCCGATTCCTGGCCTAAAATGTCTTTCCACAAAATAGTCTCCTGTAGGTAAATAGGTTGAAGGCATTTAGGCTGAAGGGAGGAAGGATATCTATAACCTAACAGCCTTCAATCAGCCTTTATCCTACCTTAAAATACCTTTGTGCATAATTTGTTATCGTCTCTACGGCAGATAAAAGTTTTGGTGTGTAACCCAATACCTTTTCAAATATTGTGTAAATGGCTTCTGCTTTATATTCGTGAGCTATTTCATTACGCAATATGCGAATTTCAATAAAATCATCAGCCCTCTGAATGACCCCTTTTTTTTCGGCTCTATTTATCCTGTCACGGACAGTTCCCTCATCTTCAAGGTCTAAAATATCCAATAATCTGAATATTTTTTGAATAATGAGGTCGCTAAGTCTGGCAAATCTACTGGTTAAGGCTTCAAAACCTTCTTGTTCTTCATAAGAAAGTCCATCAAGCAATTTTATCGACCTGCATTTTTTATATGAATATTGCAGGACATCCCCGGCTTTTTCCAGAGCGATTAATTCCTGTTTGAGGCAATCCTTCAAATCGTTCATGCCAATTGAACTCCTTGTTTCAATGCCATTTGGACAAAGGGTTCGTTCCTATCCTTGCTCACAAAAAGGTCAATTTTCTGTTCTTCAAGGGTGTTAAAGATATTTTTCTTGATATTGAGTTTGTCATTATAATCCATTTTATCGGAGAAAATCAAAATATCTATATCGCCTCCCTTACGCCTATCATCGACTCGTGAGCCAAAGAGGTAAAGATGGGCTTGCGGGTCTATAGATTTGACGGCTTGAATGATAACCTGTTTCTCGTTTTCTTTCAATCGCATAGATTCCCTCTTACCTGATAACTGATTACTGATAACCGATTACCTTTTTCCCTCAACCTTACCTTTTTAAAATACCAGCAAATCACTTGTCTCGCCGGTAATCTGTCTTACCTTTTCATTAGTTCTAATTTTTCCCCAAATTTTTCTTTAAAAACATCACCGAGTGTTGCTCCCAATCCATTTTTTTGAGTTGAGAGATAGGTTTGAACTTTTTGTTTTTCCTCCTCTTGATACACCCGTTTTAAACTTAAGGACATCTTTCGTTCTAAAGGATTAATATCTAATATCTTTACCTTAACATGCTCTCCAAGTTTAACTACCTCTGAAGGTGCGGCAATCTTTTTCACCGATAACTCTGATAGTGGTACCAATCCTTCTATTCCATCTTCAAGATGCACAAAGATATAGGACTTACCTATTTTGGATACCTTTCCAATTACCATTGAGCCTATCTCAAACTTTTTAGTAACTTCTTGCCAGGGGTCAACCTGGGTCTGTTTTAAACTCAATGATACTCTTTCTTTTTCCTTATCAATTGCTAAGACTACTACCTCAATGCTATCTCCTACATTTTTTACTATTTCCTTAGGATGTTTTATCCGTCGATAGGCTAATTCTGAGATATGAATTAAACCATCTATTCCACCTAAGTCAACAAATACCCCAAAATTTGTAATTCTCACTACCTTGCCCTGGCATATCTTACCTGGATGTAAGGAGTCTAATAACGCTTGTTTATTCCTTTTCAATTCTTCTTCCAGAGCAGATTTATGGGATAGAATAATCCTTTTCTCATTTCGGTCACACTCTAATATCTTTAATTTCAGCCTCTTGCGTAGATATCCATCCAATCCTTTTTCTTTAAAAAAACCAACTTCTGAGGCGGGGATAAAACCGTTAATCCCTTCAAGGTCAACAAGCAATCCTCCCTTTACCCGTTTTATTATTTCAGCCGTTATTATTTCCTTTTGGTTAAATGCCATCAATATTTTATTCCATGCATCTTCGAATTCAACCCGTTTCTTAGAGAGAATTAAATTTCCTTCCTCATCCTCTGTAGTCAGCACATAAACCTTAACTTTATCTCCAACCGAAACTACCTCCGCAGGTGTAGAAAATCGTCTGATGGATAATTCTTCTATTGGAATAACCCCTTCTGTTTTAGCCCCTACCGAGACCAAAACCCCTTCTTTATTTATCTGAACAACATCACCCTCAATAACCATTCCATCTTTGATAATTTTAACGGTTTCCTCATAAAATTTTTGGACATTTTCATCCCCAATTTTTTCTGCTTCCTTTTCTACCTCTTCTTCTGTCTTAATTTCGGGTTCTTCTTTTCCTGAAACCTCTGTTTCTTGAACCTCTTTTTGAGATTCTTTTTCCGATTTCCTCCGTATAACATCCTCCATCGCTCGCTTAATTATACCATTGATAACCCCACCAGATGTATCCGTCATTGTTTTATTTTACTCCTTTTCTTATTGTAAGAGTAGAGGATAATAAGTAGAGAGAAAAGTAACCGTGTTGTTCCCTACTTCCTACCTTCTTGTTTTTGCCGCTTTAACTGTATTGACTAAAAGCATGGTAATTGTCATCGGTCCTACGCCACCAGGAACAGGTGTAATCAGAGATGCCTTTTCCTTTACCTGTTCGAAGTCAACATCACCTACTAACCTAAATCCTTTTTCAGAGGTAGCGTCCTGGATGCGATTCACGCCGACATCAATTACGACCACGCCATCTTTGACCATATTTGCCTTGATAAATTGAGGTTTACCGATGGCTGCTATGAGAATATCTGCCCTGCGACAGACCTCGCCTAAATCCTTAGTGCGTGAATGGCATATAGTTACTGTGGCATTATTAGCTAACAAGAGCATAGCCACGGGTTTACCCACAATATTACTTCTGCCGACTACAACCGCCTCGGCACCACTTAAATTTACCCCGCTCCTGACTAATAATTCTATCACTCCATGAGGGGTGCAGGGTAAAAACAATCCCTTCATATCAGCAAAATCCTTTATCGTAAAGAAATTACCCACATTTAACGGATGAAAGCCATCCACATCCTTAGCCGGGGAGATGGCATTTAATACCTTAATCGAATCGATATGTTCCGGAAGTGGTAACTGAACTAATATCCCGCTTATCTTTGGGTCATTATTGAGTGTCTCAATCAATTTTAGTAGTTCATCTTCTGTGGTATTTGCCGGTAGGGTATGTTGGTTGGAGTAAATGCCTGCCTTTTCACACGCCTTGCCTTTATTACGCACATAAACCTGTGATGCCGGGTCTTCCCCAACCAGAATAGTGGCTAACCCTGGAGTAATCCCTTTTGCTTTTAGTTCCTCTACCTCTTTAGCTACCTCTTGCCGAATCTGCTCGGCAATGGCATTGCCATCGATTATTTTTGCTGACATAACTTATTCCTCCTTTAATTTATTTATGAAATCCATAATATCTTTTACAAACCTCTCGAAATCTCCTGATTTATTTTGAAGAATATCCCATATAGTTTCTGGATCAATCTCCCAATAGAGGTGAACTAATCTGTTACGAAATCTTGCCATCTGGGTCAATGTTTTGGTAAAATCCCCTGAGAAAGCTCCCTTGTTTCCCAAGATAATAAATGTGTCTTTATATTCCTTGGGTGTAGGAAACCCACTCTTAGCAATAATGTGATTTCCGATATCCACACAACATTCGATAGCAACCTGAAGATGATATTTAGATGAAGCTAATTTATGTGGGTCGCCAATTAATTCATCTTTAGGTAATTTGGATAATTCAACTAAGTAGTGCGTATATTCCTTTAATTGTTCAATCTTTGTCTGGATTTTATCATAATTAATCATGCTGGTAATAATCCTTTTTCCTTTATCCTTTCAAAGAAGGCTTTTTGTAAATAATCCTTTATAGGCTGAAAATCACAATACATATCGGTAGTATATTCTTCAAACTCACATCGGGCATCATCATCAGTGGCATATAAAAGCCGACCATCTCTTATCACATGGAATTTAAAGACAAGGGGCGCTTCATTTATAATTCTCACATCCACCTCTTTTTCTTCAATAACCTTTTCTAACTCCAATTGCGTCCCTAATTCTAATTCTAACTTAAGATATTTATCCCTCTTAATAGTATCGTCCACCACTATGGCAATATCCACATCACTCATCGGATTCATCCCACCTTCTACAAAAGAGCCGTGAACATAGGCAAACTTTACCGGATATCTGGCAAAAATTTCTTTTGCCTTATCTATATCTAAATATTTATCTGTATCTGCTACATACACCAGTGACATTATTCCTTTCCCTCTTGAAAATCAACCACGGTAATTGTGCCTCTTTTCATTCTATGTTTGAATTGTCGATGACTTTCTTTATAGAATACCATTGATAGACAAAAAAGTCAAGTAAAATTTGCCATAAATTCCCAAATTTTACAAATGAAGACGAATTTTTTAGAAATAAGTGAGTTTTACAACCTCTGCACCAGATATAAATAAACAGGTATAGCTGTGGCGGCTCTCTGGAGTCTGAAAAAATTTTCTCTTGTCCTGCCAGGAGAGGAATGATTCTCCAGCGGAGAAATAAATACAGTCCCCTTCCTTGTCCTCGTTTTAACTGAATTAATCAGTTTTTCTATTGCCTCAATATGCCCTAAGGGTAATTCATCCCCTAAAACAAAATTACAGGAGATATTCACTTTATTGTAACCTTTATTTATCTCCTGCATCTTTTCAAAGGCTGCAATTACCTCTGTTGCTGTTTGTGATTTACCCAAAAATTCCAGGGTAGCCTGGTGGGCTGATTCAAGGCCAATGTTGATATAGATATTGGTAAACGGTAAGGACTCCAGCACAGAAAACAACAACTCGGTTGCCTTTAAAAATGCCTGGACGCTTCCAAATAAAAACAGGTTACTTCTGTGATGATAAGAATTTTCGATATGGAACTTCTGGTATGCGTGAAGGGCGGTATATTCGATGATTTCTGCACCGGCACTCAAGGCATCATTTTGACCCAGGACAATGGAATTATAGTTGTTAATCTCCTGCCCAAAGTAATTAGCAAGAGCGGTTATTTGAGAAGTAATATTTTCTTTATCGCGCACCTTAAACCCCGAATTTTTCTTGAATTTACAAAAAGTACACTCACCACTACAGCCATCACTAATCATTAATGGTAACACCTCGTATTCCACATCGATGGTATCAGGAGGCAAGACATAAAGTCGCCCCCCAAGTATTTTGTGAATATGTTTTGCCTCCTTAGTTAAGGCAAGTCGGTCATTGACAGCCACCTTTTCCAAAAATTCACCTACACGACCAGAAATCTTTTCGATGACCAATATTTCCCTGACCCGCTCTATCAACTCATCAAAGGTATTCAATGCCTGGATTATGTGTGGTTGTTTCAGCGGTTTTTCGTAACTCGAAAAAAGAGGTGAATAATGATAATTAGTTAGCGGGGCATAGTAGCTTTTTATTAAGGAATAAGTGGTTTGATATTCAGAAAACGACATTAGAATCCAGTCGTTAGTGATGGTGCGTTTCAAAATCTCCTGAGGGGTTGGCCAATACCGGGCATGGCAATAAAGCCGTCGAATCTGCCCCAAATGATTAAAGTGAAACTCATGCTGACGCCAACGAATAATTACAGGTAGCCCGTAAAAGGCAGGAAATGTATATTTACTCCAATCTCTGAGGCCACCATGGTCAAATATTACTTCAATATCTTCGATAATATGTTTTTCCATCTTTTTGTAATAGGGTCCGATGGATTAAGGGTTCAAGGGAAAAATGTTTTACCTTTACTCGGTCCCTCGAGCCCTTAAACCCTTTTACAAAAACATGGGAATTTTTGACTAATCTCTGCTATATCAGCTGTCATCTGACTGCTGTATTCTGTTACATGATTTCTTCTAATCTTCGTTTAATGCTACAGACCTCAGCCACTACCTTTTCGTTATTAAAGACAGGCATTCCCTCCATATCTGCTTTAATTAATCCATCATTAAAAGAAACAAATCCCAGCACAGGAATATCAGTAATCTTATCCTTAATAAGATTACTATCGGCTGTATCTCTTATTTTGTTTCCAACCACAAATATCTTTTCAATGCCAATATCTGCCGCTAAGCGATTAATCTGGTAAGCAATATTTATACTTCTCATACCTGGTTCGACGACGATAATCATCGCATCTACCGATTTTGCCGTTGCCCGACCCAGATGTTCAATCCCTGCCTCCATATCCATAATCAGTATCTCGTCTTTTTTAACCATAAGGTGGGCAATTAAATTTTTAATGAGGACATTTTCAGGACAGGCGCAGCCTCCTCCACCTTTTTTAATGCCTCCGATGACGAGTAATCTTATCCCTTGTAAGTCGATACTGAATTTTTCCGAAATATCCTCTACCTTTGGATTTAGTTTAAAGAACCCGCCAAAGGTATTTAATTTTGTCTCTGTTCTTTCTTCGATTAATTCCTTCATCTGTGAGATAGGTATAATATTAGACTTTGTGTATCCCAGGGCAGAGGCAAGATTTCCCGTCGGGTCCGCATCAACAAGCAAGACATTCTTTTTCTCTTGACTATACAAATATCCTAATATAGCCGATAAAGTAGTCTTTCCTACCCCACCTTTACCTGAAATAGCAATTTTCATTTAGTTCACCTCCAGGATTTTTTTAACGCAGACTACGCAGAGGTCACGCAGAGGTCGCAGAGATTTTTTTTAGATGTCTATTCTCTATCTTCTGTTTCTCTGTCTTTGTGATTTTTCCTCTGCGTCCTCAAGCGTCTTCTCTGTGCCCTCTTGCGTTAAACTTTCTTAGCTTTTATGCAAGTCATTGTATCTTTTACTTATCTCAAAGGTTGTTTGAAGGATATTTTCTGCTAATTCTTCTTTTAATGAACCTAATCCGCAGCTTGGGGTCAAGATAAACTGGCTTAAAACCTTATCTTCAGGAAGCCCAGAGTTTATCAAAAACTCAAATTCATTCTTTAGTTTTTTAAAGAGGGAGTCTGTTGTTTCATCCTCTATTTTATTGTTTGCCGGGACGAGCCCATAGGCAATAATGCCACCTCTATCTAAAAACCCCTTTAATTCCTTTAGATACAAGCTAAATTCACCAAAATACTCATAGGCATCAAAATTTATAATATCTACATTTGTCTCCAGTAAAATGCTCCAATCGGTATTTCCACAGCAATGGATACCGACTAAAGCATTAGAAGCCTTTATCTCATTAATGACGAAATTGAGGTTTTCCACAACAAACCCTCTATCTACCTGCACATAGGCAGAACCAACAGAGGAAAGATAAGGCTCATCTATAAAAATTATCACATGGTTACAGAAATCCTTTAGTTTGTTAATCTGCCATAATGCCTTTTTAGATAGATGAATTGTAATTATCTGAGCTAATTCCTCATTATAAATAGAGGGTCTCAAGTTCTGGTCAGTCACCTTTAAGCCAAAGGTAATTGGCCCTGTTATCTGGCCTTTAAGATAATTAAACCCTTTTGGCTTTAAGTATTCCAACATTTTATGAAATCCGCAACCAAACTCCTCTGAAATTCCAAAGTAGTCTAAATTATCGATATTTTCAAAAAAGTCGTCTGCCACTACCCCGTTTTTTATATCAAAGAATATTTTATCCTCATCAATTTTTATATTCGGCAAACCTTCTGAAAACTGGGCATACATATTCTCTTTAAAGCCAAGGTTAACCATTTGTGGCCAGAAGGGAATATCATCTTTGAAACTCTCCAAAACAAATCTTACTGCATAATCTACATCCTTATGCGGCAGACTACCTATAGCCGTAGCTAATCCTGATAAAGTCATTTTTTTACCTCCTCGTAATTGGATTTTGACTTAGCATATCTTTTTGCGTAACCGTTCAGCTATTATGTGGGGATACTTTTGGGGACGCTGTCCCCAAGCCCCTGCTGGGGGAACGCAGTTCCCCCAGACCCCCTATTTTGCTGTCTGTACAGGAGTAACTGGTAATTCCAATAATTGTATGGAAACAATACTTTTATTCATCTCCTCAGGGGTAGTAGCACTACCCCTGAGGAGATGAATGGAAATATCTTTTTCACACAGTCATTAGAAATAACCACTCAGCTCTCTATACAGAGAGTAAAACAGAGAGGGTTTTGGGGATTGCAATCCCCCGGCGGGGTCTGGGGCAGAGCCCCAGCATAATCCCACATAGCTGCTGAACGGTTACCTTTTTGCTCATTTCACATCACTCCACAATGGCTATCTCCTCCTCTGTCAAGCCGTAGATGTTATACACAAGCTTGTCAATCTCTGTCTCCAGGGCACTGGTATCTGCCTTGGGGTCGGATTTCTTTATGGAGAGGATTTGGTCTTATTGTTCTTTTAATCCCTTTTTTAACACCTCTGGTGTAGGAAGTGACTCGGTCAATTTTTTAGGTAATTTTTTTGTCAACTTGTATTCTGACACACCTATCGGTTTTCTAATTCCACGCAGGGCATATTCTACCTCTAATCGGTCTCGGTCTTTGCATAGAATAATACCAATAGATGGATAAACGGACAAAGTCATCCAGTAAATTCAAATAAAGATTCATTTTGCCAGCATATTCAGGCTTAAATTCTCCTACCTTTAATTCAAATGCCACTAGACAATGCAGATGTCTGTGGAAGAACAAAAGGTCAACATAGTATTCTTTGTCCTTTAATCTCAACGGATATTGACTACCGATAAAGCAAAATCCTAATCCAAGTTCAGTGATGAAATCTTTTAGATTAGCCACAAGTTTTCTTTCCATTTCTCTTTCCAAAATAGGTTCTGCTACATCCAGAAAGTCAAGGATGTAAGTATCCTTCATTGCCAGATCTGCCTGCTCTGCCAAATGAGTGGGAAGAGTTTCAGGGAAATTATGCATTTTCTCTATCGTTACCTGCTTATGCGCTTCTGCTTCAATCTGATGAACAAGAACATCTCTGCTCCAACCAAATTGGATAGTCCCTTGAATATAAAATTCTCTTTCTTTCGTATCTTTCACCCTTGACATTATGACCAGGTTTTGCCCCCAAGGAATTTCTCCAACAAGTTGTTGGAGATTTGGGAAATCTCTATATTCTAAATAAAACTGACGCATATACCATAAATTTTGGACAGAGTATCCACTTACTCCAAAAAATTCCTGTCGCAAATCTTTGGAAAGTTTTTCAACGACACTTTTACCCCAACCAAAACTTTCTTGCTTTTCTATAATTTTCTTTCCAATCTCTCAATATAGCCTTATCATATCACTGTTTAACTTACGATAAGCACTGATACGGGCAGAGACAATCTTTTCTTTTATCTCTTTTAAGAAGTTAAAATAATCAGATTTTAGTATCATTTCTTCTTTATTTGACATTATTTTGCTCCTTTGGCTCTTCCCTCCACAATGGCTATCTCCTCCTCGGTCAAGCCGTAGAGGTCATACACAAGCCTGTCAATCTCTGTCTCCAGGGCACTGGTGTCGGTATTGGGATTGGAATCTTTTTAGGTAGGAGATTTGACAATCGAATAGCTTCCATCTTCTACCCCACTTAAGCAATTCAATTTTCTACTCTTATCTACCTTGTGCGTATTGCCCGCAGACAGATAAGCCTGCTCCTCTTTGATATGAATAAATCAATAAACTTAATAACGATCTCTATTATTCTTGTTAAGTTATTAAGTTAACTTCGTTCCCGTATTACCGCCCTTATCAAAATATTTTCTCTTTTAGTTAAAATTTACTTGACATCCGCTAAATTATGAGTTATACTTTATATTAAAAGCGGGTAAGACCTATGGTAGCGTGTCACCCTGGTCTGGTGGCATAAACTAACTGTAAGTTAGTCGTCTGTAGGGGCCGCTTTTTTTATTCTGCTTAAAAGAACAATTGCTTTTCTGTTACTATCTTTTCCTTAAGAAGGTTATAGAACTCAAAATCTTCTCGTTCGTACTTTCTTAAAATTGCCCATGCCATAAAATCTACAGCTTGAATTCCTGGAAAAGAATGAGATTCTGCGTGAGTAATAGTGAGTGAAATATTTTTATTCAAAGCTTTTATCTTGTCTTGCAAGTAACCCTCAAAGTTCTGCAATATCAGTCTTTTTGAGCTTCTTTTATCTATTATTAATTCAACCTGCTCTCCAAATTCAAAAGGGCATGATAAAAGAATAATAGAAACAATGTAATTATACAAGATTTCTTTAGATTCTCGAAGGCTTTGTTTAACTTTACTCTTATTGACAATGACCGTATAAAGCTCAAATTCCTCTTTTATCAAATGCCGCAAAATTGGTCTTGCTACCTCTTGCCGTTCTTTCTTAAATTCTGCATGTTTTCGATATTTCTTTCTCAGTGCACTTCGTTTTATCTTTCTCATCCTTCTTTCAATTTTCTTTTTATCCTTTACTGTTAGCAGAGAGATAACAATATATTTTGAAGATTGATATTCATCAAATCCCAAATCACCAGATTCATCCAGATAGATATACACAGTTAATACCTCTTTTTTCCCTTTAGTCTATAGCTCAATTTAGGATTTCCCCATCCTTAGAATTTGAGAATGCAGAGACATTTTCACCTCATCCCACAGGCAATTTCTTAATGGGACGCAGATTTTCACAGATTGTCAGGATTAAAGAGGATGATATGTCAAGCAATTTGTCTTTCCTCATCTTATGAGCCTGCGACTCTTTGACATAAATAAATCAATAAATTAAAACAACGACCTCTATTATTCTTGTTAAGTTGTTAAATTGACTCCGACTCTTCAAAATTCATCCCTTTTTGCTTTGTAGTGACGTTTTTTATATTCATTCCAAAGATTTTCCATGTCTAATTTCGGAATTTCGACTTTTAGTAGCTCCATGGCTTTTTTGCTGTAACGTTTAAATTTAGACGAGCCTATTGAGATCTCTTTAAAGTAGTCAGAATTTTTTTGAATCCCCAAATGTTCAATAACTGCAAGAACTCTGTTTGAGCCAATATTAAGACCCAGGTTCTCCGTAAGACTTCTCAGCCCCATACTATAATAATCAAACTCATTTACTCGTTTAACCGCCACGATACCTTCTACTTTTTCTCCCTCTTTGACTAATTTTATTGGCGATCCTTCCTTTTTACTGATTCGAATGCTAATGTTTGGACCAGACTCTGTAGTGTTAATATGAAGTGTTGCCACACCAGGAAATATTGTAGACCACCTTTCGCCTTTAGCAAGACGAGTCAACATCTGATTCAAATCTCCTTCACCAGGTTGTGCCTGTTGTTCTGCAATGGTATTTTCTATTATCGCAATAGGACGGAGTCTTGCTTTAGCTTGTGTCCGTTGTCGAACTCCATGTGCAATTAAGTTTTTAATCTGACTAAATTCTTTATCTATCAACAAGATTATATCATTAGGAGGTTTTGTTGATACAGGGAGTATTCTTTCAGGAAGATAGTCTGCCAGTTTCTTTTTGAACACCAGATGGAGGAGATCGTCAAAAAGTGTAACTCCTGCCTGCATATGAAGGTAAAGCTGCTGTTCGGAAATTTGAATGATATAGTGCATGGTAGCATCTCTAAGATTGTTAATTATACGGAGGATCAGAGCTTGATTGTCAGTTAGAAACTTCACTTGTGAATCAGTTAAACACTTACGTATGCAGTTGTCAAAACCATAAGTCTCCTTTACCCTTCTTTCACGAATACGTCCCCCTTTATATAAAATGGCTGCTTTTAACAACATTTCAAAACTATGATCGAGAAATATCAAGACAGCATCTGTCCTGTCTATATTTAGAGGTCGATTGAAATGTTCAATTGATAAAACTAATGAATTAATTGCTTTCTCTAAAAGTAATTTAGCTTCTTTCCTCATAGCAAATTACTCCCTCTAACTCTCTTTCAGAATGTTCATTGCCTAATTCCAGAAAGTTAAATGTGTATTCATCTTTCACGGAAAGTTTTGCTTGATGCCTGTATTTTTCAGATATAGATTTATCAAAATTTGTTTGGTTCATCAGAAATTTTTCATAGGCTTTACCTTCAATCTGATGAATTAAGACATCCTTTGTCCAGCCAAACTTTTTGGTTATCTTTATGTAAAATTCCCTCTCTAAATCATCGTTACATTTCTCCCTGATGACAATATTTTTGGCCCAACTAATTTCTTGCACCAATGGTGCAAGTTTTTCATTATCTTTGTATCTTAAATAAAATTTTCGCATTCTCCATAGATTATCTATAGAAAAGCCTTTTATCCCTATAAATTCCTTTTGTAAATCATGAGCCAGATTTTCAACCACAGATTTACCCCAGCCGTATTCCTTCTGTTTTTCTACTATCATCCTACCAATATCCCAATACAATTCTATAAGCTCTTTGTTTACTTGCCTCAGTGCTGCATATTGAGCCTTATATATTCGTTCTTTAACACTTTTTAGAAAATCTTTATATTTTGAATCCTCAAAAAGTTTGCTCATTTTATACTCCCTTCCACAATGGCTATCTCCTCCTCGGTCAAGCCGTAGAGGTCATACACAAGCCTGTCAATCTCTGCCTCCAAGGCACTGGTGTCTGCCTTGGGGTCGGATTTTTTTAGGGAGAGGATTTGACAATCGAATAACTTCCATCTTCTACTTCCCCCATAAGCAATTCAATTTTCCACTCTTATCTACCTTGTGCGTATTCGCACGCAGACAGGTGAGCCTACGACTCCCTGACATGAATAAATCAATGAATTCAACAACAACCTCTGTCTTACTGTAGTCTCCACTAATCTTTATAAAATCCAATCCGTTGTTTTGGCTTCTCTGGTGGAGTCATTAACTGGCGAATTACCTTAAAAATTGCTTGTATCTGTGTATCGTGTTTTTCTGTTTTCCCCTCAAGTTCGTTTAATTTATGTACCAGTTCTTTATGGGTTGATAAAATTTCCCGTAAATGCACAAAGGCACGTACCACCTGAATACTGGCTCGTACAGCAATAGCAGTATTCAGGACACTTGCCAACATAATAGCGCCATGTTTTGTAAATACATAGGGTAATTTACGACGGCCACCACGTCCTTTCTTTGATATTGCAAATTGCAATATCAAACCCTCGAATTCTTCTTTCGTTAATTGGAACATAAAATCCTCTGGAAAGCGGTCTTGGAGTTAACCGTACAGGTCGAGATTATTTATCTCCAATCTTCAAAAAGTTCTTCTGCAAGAATTTTTTTCTCTATTTCTAAATAATCTGCAATATCTTTAAGGATATGACTTAAAGTTCCTATTTTGATTGGTGTATGGCCTGGAATAGTTATATGATGTTCTGTCTTTTTGATATTACTCGTTAATCTAATATGACTACCAGTTTGTCTTGTTATAACATAACCATATTTATCAAGCAAAATAGCTAATTTCTTTCCTGATAAATCTCTCGGAAGTTTAGGCATAAGCAAATATCTCCTCTTTTACTTGATACAGTCTTATTATTTTTGGAATAATCTCCTCTTTTTCAAAATGACATCTGATAGCATCTTTTATATTTTCTTTTACCTCTTGAATAGTCTCTCCTTGTGTAAAGATGGAAACCCCAAGCCCATAAGCGTTAAAACCACCCTCAATATCTTCCTCAACGATAAATATTATCTCTTGCATTTATTTTACCTCCCTATCTTTAATTTTTAGCATCCCCCTTTGCCTGAAAGCTATAATAACCATCCTTGCTAACAATTATATGGTCAATTACTTCAATTCCGGCTATCTTACCAGCTTCAATAAGCCTGGTTGTTAATGCTATATCTTGTTTGCTTGGTTCAACATCACCCGAAGGATGGTTATGAACAAAGACAATTCCTGCCGCTCTATCACTTATCGCATCAGCAAAAACATCTCTCGGATGAACAAGGCTCTGATTCAATGTGCCTATAAAAACCATTCTTTTCTGAATCAGATTCGATGCTCCATCCATGGTCAAGGTTAAAAAATATTCCTGCTTTTTATCCTTTAATTCTTCTGTTAATTTTACAACATCCTCAGCATTTTTAATCTTAACTCCATCTTTCATAAGAAACCTCTTTGAAAACTCAATAGCAGCTATTATCTGAGATGCCTTTGCCAGTCCAACCCCCTCAATATCTTTTAGCTTTTCCAGACTAATATTATCAAAATCATCTTGAGCCAGTTTCAAAATATCCCTTGCAACTTCAAAAACACCCTTGTCCTTTATCCCACTCCCAAGCAAAACAGCCAAAAGCTCAAGGTTGGAAAGGGCTTTAACCCCTTTCCTTTCCATCTTTTCACGAGGTCTGTCAAATTTAGGGAGAGTTTTAACTTTTTTCATGGCAATCTTCCTCTATCTCAGGGACACCCTACTAAATTCACCCCTTTAAAAAGCTAATCAACAAAATCTTCCCTAACCCCTTCATATTGCATAAAAAGGCATAAAGTCAACATTTCCTACTTCTTTCGTTATTTTTCTATTAGCAACGATTGTTCTTTCAGGCTTATAATTATTCAAGAAAGAAGATAGTCCCACAGGTGTTGTCTCTGCTTTGCCAAGTTTAACTTCTATAGGCATAATCTTTTCTTCATCGATTATGAAATCCACCTCTACGCCGTATTTCATTCTCCAGAATTTGATGTTTTCTTTATTTTCAACTCGCCTCAATAAATTCTTAAATACCGCATTCTCTATTACCGCCCCTGCATCAACCCTGTCTTCGACCTTACGAAAATCATTGATAATGCGATTACGCAAGCCGGTATCATAAAAATAAACCTTGGGCATCTTAACAACCTCTTTTTTCTTGTTTCTAAAATATGGCTGGATAAATCTGCAAATATAGGTATCTTCCAGCATAGAAAAATACTTTTCTACGGTTTGCCTTGCCAGTCCCACCTCTTTTGCAACATTCTGGGTGTTGATTAATTTTCCAATATTTAAGGCTAATAGTTTCACTATCTTATTAAAGCCCGTTATATTTTCTAAGGAAAAAATTGCCTTAATATCCTTTCTTATGTAAGAGGTATAAATATCATCAAGATACCTCTTTTTCTCCGAATATTCATTGAGCAAAACAACAGCCGGATAACCGCCAAAAAGAGAATATTCAAAGTAATAATTTAGTATTTTGTTATGGGAAATATCAGATATGGGCTTGAAATAATCTATCAAGTCAAATCTGTCCAGGATGGTTTTTAGATCTTCCTCTCCCTTAAAGAGAAGATATTCTTTGAAATTAAGAGAATGGACTTCAAAGGTTATTTTCCTGCCAACAAGCGAATCCTTAAATTTTTTTTTGATGGTTAATGCTGAAGAACCAGTGGCAAATATTTTTATTCTGTCTGAATAATGATCAACCAGAATCTTCAATAAATTGCTGGGGTTATCCAGATATTGTATCTCATCTATGAAAAGATATTTCCTGGTATTCTGTGGGCTTTGTTCATTAATGTAATCTAGCAGATTATCTACCCTGTCATTTAGCATTTCAAGATTTTCTAATCTTTCTAAATCCAGATAGAAAACATCCTTTAGCTCTACCTTCAATTCCTTTAAGAGATGCTGAATTAGCAAATAAAGCAAACAGGTCTTACCCACCTGTCTCGAGCCTATCAATAGAATAGCCTCCTTTTTGGGTATCCACTTTATTACCTCATCCAATATGTCTCTTTTAATCAATGACTTATTGAGAATATCCTCTAAAATATCCATAGCCACCTTTTAATTTAGAATAACTATATTATAACAAATATTTCAATTTAGTCAATATATTTTTTTCTATTCACCTTCATTTCCGTTATTGCCCAGAATTGCGGGGATAGTCGAATTCCACAAATACCGTTTCGGGGGCATTCTTTGAGTGCGCCAAGAAAAGCTTTTCAGGTTAAGCTGGTGAAAGTCCAGCCTACTCAAAGATTAGCCATCAGGGTAGTGCCGAGTCTTGCGGGGAAGC
>SBAY01000212.1 GCA_005239945.1 Nitrospira sp. | reverse complement strand
GCTAAACAGGGTTTGTGTGCCGGCGGTCGGATTGACACTGCCAATGGCTGATTGCCATGTAAATGAAAGCCCTGGTATCGTGTTGTAAAAAATATCATAACCTGTTGCCGTGAATGTCCGTGTCCCACCAACAGTCAGCATGGCTATAGCCGGCTCTACGATAATATAACTTAGCGTGCCCGGCTCAACGGTAAACAGGTTACTTGTGCCATAGGCCCCGGTAGTGCAAGTAGCCGTAATAAACCCTGTTCCAGATTGACTGAGGGAAATAGTTCCTGACCAGATGCCTTCGGAAAATGTCCCGGTAACATTCGCATTCCCATTTTCCTTAATCGCTACCGTCCCAATTGAGGAATACAAACTCACAGTGCCAACAAATTCTGTCAATGTGCCATTAGTTATATTCCTGGCAATAATCGTTATGGGGAAATCAACCCCTGCCGTCTGTGTCCCACTAACACCAATCTCAAAGTGGTCTGGTCCTGTGGAAATAATATTAATTGGGCTACTCGTTCCAGATTTGCCATCCCCATAAACCGAAATGGTTAAAGTGCCGCTAACTAAAGTAATCGTTACCGTTCCCGTGTAAGTACCATTTACAAATTTGAGCTCATTAGGTGAAATAGTGCCCACCGGCGTCCCCTCTTGATAAACCACTAATGTCGCCGAACCATTATAATCGGTTACGGTGTTGCTGGCAAAATCCTCTGCACGAATAGTAATGGTAAAATCAATACCCATAGTGCCATATTCTGGGATTGGTTCAAAGACAAAATGGTCTAACGAACCATGTAAGGTTGTAATTGTGCCCGAGGTTTGTGTGCCATAAACCGAGACTACCTGAATGAATGATTCAGTACCAACTAGGCTTGAGGCAGTAAAAACTGCCTGTATCTTACCCTGGTCATTGGTCGTGCCGACATAAATATCTAATGTGCCGGTACCTATGACGGATAATTCTGCGGTTGTGCCGGCAATCTCCACTAAATTGCCAAACGCATCGGTTAATTGAATCATCACCGAAATAGTCGCTCCAATAGGAAGAGAGGTAGTCCCTAAATTAACGGTAAATTTCGCTGGCGGTCCTGGTAGTACCGCAAAGGTATTAGAAGTCCCTCGCTTAGTTTCATCATCCTTTTTATGGGTAAATATAAATACCTCATTATAAGATTTCTCCAGAGCCTCTTCTGTTAGTGGTCCTAACACACCACCACTAAAATTGAAATCCTGAGAATGTGACGATGACCACTCAAGATGAGTAACTTCACCATCTTTACTCATAAATAACCAATTACATCCACCATAGGTATTGACTAAGTTATTCCATTCATCCCTGGCATACGCTGTAAATGTGATACCTGCATCCGCTGTTTGAGTGCCAATATAGTCAAAGTCAAAATGGTGTAATGGAGCGTGTTCAACAGTAATAGTAGTTGAAGTAGCAATGCCATTGATAGTAGCCGTGGCTCTTCCTGTTCCTGTCATCGTGGCGAACAGAAAGGCGGTTGTGCCGGGTGATTCGTAGGTAATTGTGCCGATATTTGTCTGCCAGGTGCAGGTAATGGTTGGTAATTGATTCCCGTAGGCATCGTAACCAATTGCCGTCAGGGTTAAAGTTCCCCCGGCGGTCATTGTTACCGGTGAAGGGATAATACTTATAAAGGTTAAAGTCCCTGGTTCAACTACGACATAGGTAGAGGTAGCCACATCACTATCCGTATGAGTGCCGGCAATCGTCCATGTCCCCACCTGTCCTGCGGTATAAATCTCCTGTCCATTGGTCATCGTCCCCCATGGGTCATCGGTAGCAAATACCGTTTCAGCGGTTACTGTCCAGGTGTTACCATAATTATCCATCGCCATAACTTCATAAACAACCTGATTTCCTGCTGTAGTTATCGTGCCTATTGGTGAGATTAAAAGTGAAGTTGCACTACCATGAACAACCGTAATCGTGGCATAACTACTGTGCGTGTTGTAACTTGCGGTCAAACTGCCAATACCTGCCTGCGTGCCGGCATAAAATTCTGTCTCCGTCCCTAATACCTGGCTAACAGAACCAACGGTATAACTCCAGTTAAAAACCAACTCAGGAATAAGGTTATCAAATTGGTCATAACCTTTAGCGGTAAATGTTTTGGTACTACTTACGGTTAGAGTTACTGTGGCCGGGTCTATGATAATATAATTTAGCCCACCTACAATAGTAGTAATTGTCCCTGATGTCTGTGTGCCATAAACCGAGACTATCTGAATGAATGATTCGGTACCGAGTTGACTTGAGGCGGTAAAGACGGCTTCAATTATCCCCTGGCTATTAGTCGTGCCGAAATAAATGTCCAGCGTCCCGGTGCCAATTACGAATAATTCTGCGGTTGTGCCGGCAATCTCCAGCGCATTACCATATACATCCTCTAATTTTATCATTACAGAGGTAGTCCCAGCAACTGGAACAGAGGTAGTGCCTAAGTCGATATTAAATCTGGCTGTATCCGTAGCCGGGGTAATCGAAAAGGTATTTGAAGTTCCCCATATTGTTCCAGTAAGATAGTCTTTGGCAATAATATTGTATGTTCCAACTATAGTAAAACTCCCTAAAAATGAATTTGCTGAAGAAAAAGTCCCATCCCAATCTACACTACCCCCTTTATATGAAGTTCCTAATACTATAGTTACATCATCAGTAGCATTCCCAAACTGGTCTTTTGGATCTACATCAAAGGTAAAATTCTGTCCTGCTATGGTATCTAAAATTGCAGAGAATTCAAAATGATGTAGTGAACCTGCAAAAACCTGGATAGTAGTAACAGTAGCCACGCCGTCTGCGGTAGCCGTGGCTATCCATGTTCCTGCTCTCGTGGCGGACAGAAAGGCGGTTGTGCCGGGTAATTCGTAGGTAATTGTGCCAATATTTGTCTGCCAGGTGCAGGTAATGGTTGGTAATTGATTCCAGTAGGCATCGTAACCGGTAGCGGTCAGTGTCAGTGTTCCCCCGGCGGTCATTGTTGCCGGCAATGGAAATATGGATAAAAAGGTTAATGTGCCGGGAAGAGTAGTTACCGTGGCTATTGCCGTTATCGTTCCACTTTCAAGCGTGTATGCCCAGACAGAGATAGTGCCGGTTGTGGCTAATGTGCCGGCCGTAAATATGGTTGAAGTCCCCGTCGTTGGGATAAATGTCCCATACAGAGACTCCCAGTTATAGGTTAATCCTTCGATTTTATTCCCATACACATCTACTCCCTGGCAGGTAAAGGAAATAGTCCCCTCTATTGTCGTTGTGGCATAATCAGGAATAAGGTTTATATGAGCAAGTGGTCCTGGGGTAACATTAAAGGGGTTGCTTGTGCCGGAAATCAAGTGAGAAGTAGGAAGTGAGAAGTGAGAAGTGATAGCTGTGGTGCCTGCTTTGGTGATGGTTACTGTGCCTTGCCAGATGCCACCGGTGAAATTTGTGGTTGCAGTTGGGTAAATAGTATTGCTCGTGTCAGTTAAAGTCGCCGCTGAGGTGAATCCAGCGGCAATATTGCCAAAATCATCTCTGACTGTAATCTTGATTTGGAAGGTTACGCCGACTGTTTGCGTGCCAATCTTATCAAATTCAAATCGGACGACACTACCGCTTTGGGTAATTATTGGCGATGAAGTCCCTGTTATTCCATTAAAGGCTGTGGTAGTAATCACCACTTGAATTTGACTACCTGCGAGCGTACCTACCTGACAGGTAGTACTAATCTGGCCATTTTCATCCGTTACCGTAGTCAAGCTACCCAGCGTTCCTGTCCCACCAATAATCGATAAGGTGCATTCTACCCCTGCAGTTCCTACCCGATAACCACCTGCATCAGCTAAATATGCCGTAATAGTAGTCGTGCCTGCGGCAGAAACATAGGTTGTGGTTGTCGGTAGGGAAAAAATAAACTGTGTTGGTTGACCTGGCTCAACAAAAAAAGGGTTACTTGTTCCCTCTATTACTTGGGTAAAAGTCCCACGGGCATAAATAATATAGCTACCGGGAAGATTTATGGAAATGCTCTTTGTCCCGAAACCTGCGGTTAAACCTATCATAGCATAGGATGTCGCACTACCACTAATGGTTAAATCTGCTGTCCCTGTAATTATTGCATCTACAGTAAGGTTATCAAACTCATCCGCAGAATTCAGGATAATCTCAAAAGGGACATTTATATTTTTAGGGGATGATATTTCCCCAAAGATAAATTTAGTTGTAGCGGTAGGCAGGATGGTAACGATAATTGAGGTTTGTGTGCCAGCAACGGTTAAGGTTAATGTGCCAGTAGTTGCTCTTGTTCCAATTAAAGTAGTTGAAGTCTCTGATGTTGGAGTCAATGTCCCAACCGTTGTCTGCCAGAAATAATTTTGGTCAGGAGAAACAGGATTACCGTAGGTATCCGTTCCTGAGCCTATAAAAAATAAACTACCACCGGCGGTGGTAGTGGCGGCTAAAACAGGATTCCCCGATTTATCAACAATCCAAACCGTAGTAAGAGTCCCTGCGCGCAAGGTAATAACCAATTTTGCTGTAACAGTTGCCTGCCCATCGGTTACCTGCACCGTTAGAGTTCCTATGCTTGTCTTCGTTCCCGCAGTAAATATAAAGGTAGCTGACCCTTCCCTTACTTGACACCCAGGGGTACTTAATGAACCCAAAGATTGTGGCTCTAAACTAAAGGTATAGTTTAAATACTGCATCGGCTCACCAAAAGAACCAAATCCTTGGGCAGAATAAGTTGCACTACCACCAACAGTTACCTCTGCCGCACCGGTAATGGTTACGGTGCTAAGTGCGGTTGGACTACCAATAACCTCCTTTGACTTCTCACTCCATTTACTTTTATTTCCTCGATTCCCCGGGTCGGATGCATAGGCAACAAAATAATATAACTTTCCATTGGATAACATTAAACTCGTAGTATCTGTAGCACCACCATTACCACTAACAATCCCCGCATCCCAATAACCATCATAAGTATCATAACTAACACCAGTTTGAGAACCATAATATACCCAAAATCCTACATCACTATAATCTATATTCTGTATATTTAGTATTACACACTGATTACCATTTTGGACACCACCTATAATTGGTGCTGTAAATGCTGCCTTTGTCTTAGTCCCTACACAATTAGATAGTGTTGACCGATTATTGGCCTCATCTACGGCACGAATAGAAAAGTAATATAGTGTATTTGCATTTAAAGAACTCACCGCACATTCTCTTAAATCCCCAAAGACAGTTATACTCCCTGGTGCCTTATTCCATGCCCCCTCAGTTCCAATAGTGAATGTAGCATAATGAATAACATAATAAGTCGGTGTCCCAACGGTATAATCATCTCCCGTAGGTGACCATTCTAAACTTACTGTCCCTGCCTCAACACCATCACTCTTAATCTTAAGTGTTGTTATGGCCTCAGGAGAAATTTTATCAGTGCCAATCCAGTGGTCATACTCCACACAATCACTTACACGATCTCCTCCTCCTTCATACACACCTGGATGAAAAGGTCCTGTAGAACTCCCCCACCAATTATAAGTTGCACTTATAGTTCCTACACTCCAAGAAGGACAATTATTAAACACTCCATATTTAGTATTTCCAATTATATTACTATTGATAATTGTTGGAGTAGGAGTTCCATAACTACCACTAATGTAATTGTAAATTCCGTAGTTACTCTTCATTAAGGTACTACTCCCTATGAATGGACAACTATCCGAAGAATAGATAGCTGAAGAAGTGGCTGCATAAGAAGAGGTAGTTCCGGCAATGATAGTGCTAAAGGTAATGGTTGGTGAAGCAGGAATACCCCCCCCTGATTGAAAACACATAATACCGTGAGAATAAACATTTAATATATCTACATGGTCTATTTTGGGTGAAGACCCTGCACACCAAACAGCGGGTTGAGCCCCAACACTATTATTCCCCGCATATTCAATCTTGCAATATTCAAGGCAGGAATTCTGGCTTAACTCATCAAATTTTATATATCCCCAATCCCCTAAGTTAGGTATTAATTTTGAAGAGGTAAAGGTAATATAAGCCCCTTGCGTGCCTTTGGCTTGCAAACAACCAGATAAGGTAGTATCACTTACACCTATCGATCTACCTTCTTCAAATTGAACAGTTACCCCCGGCTCAATAGTTAATGTTCCAGCACCAGATGCACCTCCAATCAACAAGTCACTACTACCACTAATCAAATAGGGTATTCCCTGGTTATACCAGGTAATATCCTGTTTGAAACCATAGGTACAAGGTAATATCTTTATCTTTTCAGAGATATTTCCTGAAAAGATATTACCTTTCATCTTGAACATAGGACCTACAATTACGGGATACCCTTCATTACCTTTTATGTTACAATCATAGATTTCGGCTATTAAGTCATAATCTGCATAACAAACCCCATTTGCAGAACTATAGGAAATAGTACAGGTAGATAAAATAAAAGGCGTAAGATTGATAGAGGACATAGTTTCACAATAGATATTTCCCCCTCCCCCTCCACCACCATATTCTATATGACAGTATTTAAAAATCGATGTATGAACACACTCACTATCAAAATAAATATATTTCCAATATCCTTTGGTATGAACATCCTGATGAGAGGTAAAGGTAATAGTCCCATTTGGAGTTCCCTCGGCTATTAAAGTCCCCGAACTACCAATCTTCATCTCGGTTGCAGACCCAAATCTTACCTGGACACCCGGTTCAATAGTCAAGGTGCCTTTAACTTCAATAGTGCCCGTAGCAATATAAGGGCTATCGGTTAGTGTCCATGTAGCTGTGCCACCAGCAGCTACTACAATTCCACTTACCGTAGTAGTTGCCTGGGCAAAGGCAGGAATAAAAATAGCCATCAATAGACTACCGCATAATATTTGCCACTTCTCTTTCATAGTTTTGTATTTCATCATAACTTAAATTCACCCAAAATTATAATACCATACAAACAATAATTTGTCAACAAAAAAAGAAAGAATCTATGGAAAAGTTTTTTCGTGCCTTATTTTACTTTATGTTCCTTATGTTTATGAATTTCTCGAATGCCTCAACAAGTGCGATAGAACACGGATAGGACGGATTTGGATGGATTGACACAGATAAAAAATCAGTGAGAATCTGGTTTGGAGTTTAGGCTTTAGCCTTTTATACCGAATAAAATTCTAAAGAATTAACTCCAAATTATTGAGGCATTCGAGAAATAGCATTTTGGGAGTAATCTTGGTGTGTATTCAGCGTCACTTACCCAATTACCTAATCACCCCAAGTTTCCCTCTCTTCATACTACCACTTACCGGGTCTTGAAGAATGTAGATGTAGATGCCACTTGCTATCTTTTCGCCGTCATTATTTATACATTTCCATGTCCATTTTGCATTGCCATCTGCTTGATGTTCCTGCTCTCCATAAACCAATTCACCCGCTATATTGAATATCTTTACCTTTATCTGCTTAGTCAACCTTGTAAATGTTATCTCATCTTTTGTCGGATTAGGATAGCAATAGGCATTATCAAGATTTGACTCATGTTGAACCTTTGTGATATTCCTCTCATCTATCTTTACTTCTATAATATTTTCATCTGCATCCCTTAACTCTACCTCATCTATACTTATATAACTCATTATCTGGTCTAATACATTTTGGTAACTTAAAGCCTTGAACTTTTGAGGAATATCAATGATTAAATAAGCAAGAGGAGCTATATTTTCTTCCTCCTCGTATTTACCATTTGCGTAATATAGATGTATAGTAGTGCCTCTTCAAGATTGAATTCGTGGGTAAAAATTCCCCCTCTCCCCTTGTGAGAGAGGGTAGGGTGAGGGAAGATGGGGAAAGATTATCACCCTCCCCTCAATCCCCTCCCATCAAGGGAGGGGAAAAACAACTAACCCCTAAAATCAATCTTGAAGAGGTAGTAGAATCACCTCCCAATTCATGATCAGATTGTTCGATCACATAATCCCCACTGGGAGATACCAAAATACTGGTAATTGGGAAATATTTATAACTCCACAATTCTGTCCCTTCTGCATCAAGGACTATTATCTTTTTATCTTTGTACACTGTAGGCGATAACGAAAAATAGCCCATTTTGGATAATTTAAGGACCATTTTAATTCAAGATACTATTAATTCAATAAGTTATGTATACAATGTATTT
>SBAY01000354.1 GCA_005239945.1 Nitrospira sp. | reverse complement strand
TAAACCCCTCTCTTCCCCAAAACTTTTTAACCACAAGAGTATAAAATTTTATTTACCCATTTATAAGAAATGGGGTAAATAAAATTTTATACTCTTGTGATTAAAAAGTTTTGGAAAAGAGGAGTTTGAGGGGGAAAACCTTTTTCAAAAGGTTTTCCCCCTCAAAATATCCACTTCTTTAAATCATTGCTAAAAGTCGAGGAAAATCTGCTTAATTTGCAGTAATTCACGGTGAAGACGATGAATTGTCATATAACTGGTTTTTCAAGGCATATATTTCATCTCGTAACATAGCCGCTTTCTCATATTCTAAATTATCTGCCGCCTCATACATCTGTCTTTCTAAGCCTTTAATAATAACCCCGGTGTCTCCCTTTAACTTTCTGTCCAACCTGTATAACTTGTCTGCCCTCTCTGACATAGATTTTGCTACAGCCTTCTGGATAGTCTGTGGGGTAATTCCGTGCATTTGGTTATATTCAATCTGGATTTTTCTCCTTCTCTCAGTTTCATCTATTGCCTTTTTCATTGAGTCGGTGATATTGTCTGCATACATAATCACCTGACCATTAACATTTCTTGCGGTTCGCCCAAAGACTTGAATCAAAGACCGCTCTGAGCGTAAAAATCCTTCCTTGTCCGCATCTAAAATAGCGACTAAAGATACCTCAGGCAGATCCAATCCTTCCCTTAAAAGATTTATCCCTACCAGAACATCGAATTCACCCAGTCTCAAATTTCGTAGAATCTCAACCCGCTCTAATGTCTGTATTTCAGAATGTAGGTATTGAACCTTAATATCCATTTTAGATAGGTATTGTGCCAGATCCTCTGTCATGCGTTTAGTCAGGGTAGTAACTAAGACCCTCTCTTTCCTGAGCACCCTACTTCTGATTTCGCTGATTAAATCATCTATCTGTCCCTCAACCCTTCTTACCTCTATCTTCGGGTCAATTAACCCTGTAGGTCTGATGATTAATTCAACTACCTGCTCACTGAGATTTAATTCACAAGGTCCTGGTGTAGCCGAGACAAATATTGTCTGCGGCATTAGTTTTTGAAATTCCTCGAATTTTAAAGGTCTGTTGTCATAAGCCGAGGGAAGTCTGAAACCATAGTCTATCAAGGTTTGTTTCCTTGCCCTATCCCCTTCATACATACCACGCAATTGTGGCAAGGTTACATGAGATTCATCTATAAACAGGAGGAAATCTTGCGGAAAGTAATCGATTAATGTCCATGGTCGTTCCCCGGGACGCCGGCCGTCAAAATGTCGTGAGTAATTCTCTATGCCATGGCAAATGCCTATCTCACGCAGGGTCTCCAGGTCATATTTAGTTCTTGATTCTAATCGTTGTGCCTCTAATAATTTATTTTGTCCTCGCAGGTAGGTTAATCGCTCATCCAACTCCTGTTCAATAGAGACTAATGCCTGTTCTAATCGGGATTGTGTGGTTACAAAATGTTTTGCCGGATAGACAAGGAGTCGATTTGAGGTTGAAATTACTTTACCCGTAAGTGGATTAATCTCGCAGATTTTTTCTACCGCATCCCCAAATAACTCGATTCGATATGCCCTATCCTCATGATAGGATGGAAAAATTTCGATTGTATCCCCTCTTACCCTGAATTTCCCTCGTGAAAAATCTACATCATTACGCTCATAATAAATCTCGACTAATCGTTTAATAATATCATTTCTTGGGAAATTCTCGCCTGTTTCCAGAAAAAGGTAGGCATCCCTGTATTCCTGTGGTGAACCAATATTATAGATACAAGAGACCGAGGCAACAATGATGACATCCTGCCTGACAAGGAGTGAGCAAGTCGCCGCCAGCCTTAATCTGTCCAATTCCTCATTGATAGAGGAATCCTTTTCGATGTAGGTATCTGTAGCCGGTAAATAAGCCTCTGGTTGGTAATAATCATAATAACTAACAAAATATTCTACGGCATTACCTGGGAAAAAACCTTTTAATTCATGATAGAGTTGAGCGGCTAATGTCTTGTTATGAGAAATGACCAAAACAGGCTTATTAATCTTCTGAAGGACATTGGCCACGGTAAAGGTCTTACCTGAACCTGTAACCCCTAATAAGGTTTGATACTTAAATCCTTTATCTATTCCTTGTGTCAACCGGGTAATTGCCGTTGGCTGGTCTCCACAGGGCTTAAATGGAGCGATTAATTCGAATCGTCTCATTCGTGTTCATACCTCAAGGTTAAAAAAACTACTTGTCGTAGTGACTATAATTTTTGCTGACTCTTCCTGGGCAAGGGTTTTCAAGCTTGATACCGTTTCTAAGGCATATTTAAATTTACGGTGGAGATAATAATCTTTGTCACACCAGCATCCTTTGCCCGTTGTATAACCTGGTCTAAATCCTGATTAAACTCCTTATCCTGCAGATGACAATGAACATCTATTATCATTTTACTCCCAAACTATCTCCTTAGCCTCAAACACCGGCCCCTCAACACATACCCTTTTGTAGGTAGGGGATTCACCTTTAACCTTTACTGTGCAGCCAAGACATGCCCCTACCCCGCACGCCATTCTTGATTCTAACGAAACCTGGCAGGGTAAATTATGTTCACACGAAAACTTAGCTATTTCCTTCTCCATCAGTAGTGGGCCGCAAGCAAAAATGGATAATCTCTCTTGAGTGTGTGGTAAGGCATTGAGTAAATCTGAAACCAGGCCCTTATGCCCATAACTTCCATCTTCGGTAGCTATTTTGACCTCAACACCCAGTTTTTTGAATTCCTCTTCACAAAGTATCTGGTCTTTAGTCTTTCCACCAATCAGGACAATTATCTGACGAAGGTTGTGTGCTTTTTGAGCCAGGAAGAACAATGGAGCAATGCCCGCTCCACCACCTATAAGAACCATTGTCTCCTTCTCTGCCGCAGGGATATTAAACCCATTTCCCAGTGGACCCAGAACATCCAATTCCTCTCCTGCCTTTTTTTCAGACAGCAAGGCAGTACCCTTCCCGACGACCCTATACAAAATCTCAAAACCATCCATATTCTTTATGGAATGAAGACCAAATGGCCGCCTTAAAAGGGGCTCACTACCATTACTAACTTTGATATGAAGAAATTGCCCCGGTGTAGCCAATTTGACTATCATTGCTGACTCAAAAGCCATCTTGTAATATTCCGGGGCTATTTTCTCATTTGCCAAAATCTTTATTTTAGTCTGGAGCATCTTTTTCCCTTTTAAAATAATAGGTCTTATAGGTCTTATAAAAGAAAATCCTACAGGTCAAAAAACCTTACCGTAATCTCATTCTGAATATTTATCTCTGCCGCTCGTCCACGCAAGGCTGGGGCAACTTTAACAACTAATGTCTGACCAAGCATCGTTTTTCCTTCTTGCTCATGGATATGTCCGCAGATATTCAAATAAGGTTGTTTTGTCTCAATAATCTTACGGATAGCCTGGCTACCGGCACTAACCCCTGCACCTACCGTATCTAATCCTGAGTTAAATGGCGGGGCATGGCTCAATAAAATCGTCTGATTATCAATCTGTAACCTGTCTAACTCAGAAGCCATTTTATCTTCCGGATATTCTGTTGGTGTATGAAAGGGGGTGATATTACTTCCGCCAATGCCAACCACATTATATTCACCTATTTCCTTTCTTTTGTTATGGATAGTTATTCCTTTATCCTCAAGTAATTTTATGACCTCAACGGTGTCCATATTACCATGTATGGTTAGGGTATGAGGCGGCATAATGTTAAGCAAATCCTCTACAAAATAGACATCACCCCTGTTAATCAAATCCCCGGCAATAAACACCCAGTCCCATTTTTCTTCCAATACCCTTTGAAGTTTAGCTATCACCTTTCGCTCGCTATGAATATCTGTCAAGGCAAGTAATCGCATCTTTAACACCTCCTGATTAATTTTGTAAGGTAGCTATATTATACACTTTAATGCCAAAAATTTCAAGTAAAAAAATCTGACCACAGAAATTCCCCAACTTTTAGCAATAATTTAAAGAAGTGAATTTTTTGAGGGGGAAAACTTTTTGAAAAAAGTTTTCCCCCTCAAACTCCCCTTTTCCAAAACTTTTTAATCACAAGGGTATGGATTTTAGTTACCC
>SBAY01000350.1 GCA_005239945.1 Nitrospira sp. | reverse complement strand
TAAAGACATACCTTGGTGTGGTTAAAGCGATAAACCTCCTTTTCCAACCGTTAGGTTGGGATTTGGTTGCGGCTCTGCTGCGCTGTGAAATCTGTGGATTAAATATAGTCTATTCCTTAAGTCTTCCTCCCCATTTTAATTTAGTCCTCAACACCTCGTAAAAACTCCTCTTTTTAGGTTTGATTAATTTTATTGTCCGCTCTGCATATCTTACCTCTACCTCATCATACAAATTAAGTTTAACCCCTTGTTGCCCATCGATGGTGAGCATGACTTCTTCCTCATCAGATTCGACCACAATGGTTATTTTAGATAAATGAGGGATAACGATTGGTCGAACCCCTAATGTATGAGGGCAAATAGGGGTAAGGATAATACTTTGCATCCCCGGCAGAACAATAGGCCCTCCAGCAGATAATGAATATGCGGTAGAACCGGTTGGAGTAGCCACAATCAGACCATCTCCCACATATGTAGTCAGATACTCACCATCGATAGATACCTTTAAAGGGATAACCCTGGCCAAATTCCCTTTGGTAATAACCACATCATTCAATGCTTTATATAAAGTGTTGAGAATATTAGCCTCCAGCATCATCCGTTCTTCTAGGGCAAATTTACCTTTGAGAACATCCGTTAGTGAGCCATATAATTCTTGTTGAGTAATCTCTGCCAGAAATCCTAAACCACCAAAATGGACACCGAGAATGGGAATCTCCTTATCCCCCATCACCCTAACCGCATGGAGCATTGTCCCATCTCCGCCTAAGGCAATAACTAAATCAGCATTATCTCGTAGGCTCGCATCTTTAACGCCTAACTCCTTTTGGCCTAATTGTGTTGCCATCGCTTCCTCTAAAAGTAAGTTATACTCACCTTGCTGGGCAAGCCATTCCCGTAATTCTTTAAGCACAACAACGGTATCTTTTCGATTGGGATTGATAAAAAGGGCAATTGTCTTTATCATCATTTAATTGCTCCACAAAAGGGTTCTAAGTAGACGGGATTACAGGATGTTACAGGATAATTCCTTAAACTAAATTATCCTGTAAAATCCTGTAATCCCGTCTACTTAAATTCCTTTACCGATTGAGTAATTCCTTCAACATCTAACCCATACTTTTTAAAGAGTATATCTGGTGCCCCATGTTCGATAAATGTTGATGGAAACCCCAGACATTTAACCCGGACATCGTTTATTTGCCTGGCATTTAATAATTCCAGAACCGCACTTCCAAATCCACCGGTGATGATATGGTCCTCAAGGGTGATAATCCTTTTAGTTTTTTTAGCCAATGTCAAGATTAATTCTTCATCTAATGGTTTAACGAATCGGGCATTAACCACCCCTATTTTATTTAAGTTGTTAGCTACGGTAAGTGCCAACTCGACCATTTTCCCCAGGGCAAGGATAACGCCGTTTTCGCCTTCAAGTAAAACCTCTGCCTGACCAATCTTAAAAGGAGGCTCACCTCGTTGAATCTTGCTTCGTTGAGGTTGCATCTGCGTAATTTGTTCGCCATAACCCCTTGGATACCTAATAGCACAAGGTTGGGCAGACACAATCGCCAAATTCAGCATAGTGACAAGTTCTGTGGTATCCTTTGGTGACATAACCGTTAAATTAGGTATATGCCGAAGATAGGCGAGGTCAAATAACCCTTGATGCGTTACACCATCTTCACCGACGAGTCCCGCCCGGTCAATGCAAAATACCACTGGTAATTTTGTCAGGCAAACATCATGTAAAATCTGGTCATAGGCACGCTGTAAAAAGGTAGAATATATGGCGACAACAGGTTTAAGACCAGCCACCGCCAGACCAGCGGCAAATGTGACCGCATGCTCCTCAGCAATACCCACATCAAAAAATCTACCAGGGAAAACCTTCTTAAAATGGCTTAACCCTGTTCCTTCAGCCATAGCTGCAGTAATAGCCACAATCTTTGGGTCATTTTTGGCTAATTCTACTACCGTTTGACCCATTACTTCGGCATAAGATGGGAATTTACTTACCTTCAAAGGATTCCCGGTTGATATTTCAAAAGGGCTTGTGCCATGAAACCATTCGGGATTTTTCTCTGCTGGGGAATAACCTTTACCTTTTTTGGTGAACACATGTAACAGTCTGGGACCTTTTAATTCGTTGACTTTTCCTATAACATTGATCAATAAACCTAAGTTATGTCCATCAATCGGCCCAAAATATCTAAAGCCTAATTCCTCAAACAACCCCCCATGAATTAATATATTCTTTATCCCTTCTTCTACCCTTTTGACAAGGATGCTTATTGGTGAGCCTAATTTTGGAATTTTAGTAATCAATTCCTGAATATCTCCCCGGAGCCGGGAATAGATGGGCATAGTCAGGAGTCTATTCAAATATCCCGACAGTGACCCAACGGTTCTGGAGATAGACATTTCATTGCTATTTAAAACCACGAACAGGTCTTTTTGGAGTTGTCCGGCATGATTTAACGCCTCAAAAGCCATACCGCCAGATAACGCCCCATCACCAATAACCACCACGATTTTTTCAGATTCCCTGCCTTCAAACTCCTTAGCTATAGCCATACCTAATCCTGCTGAAATAGAGGTAGAGGCATGGCCAGTATTGAAGGCATCGTAAGGCGATTCTTCCCTGCGCGGGAATCCTGATATTCCTTCATATTTTCGTAATGTCCGAAATGCCTTTTCCCGTCCTGTAAGTAATTTATGGGCATAAGATTGATGTCCGACATCCCAGATAATTTTGTCCTCAGGGGTATTCAGGACATAATGCAGGGCAATGGTTAATTCTACTACTCCAAGACTGGAAGATAGGTGTCCACCGTTTTGTGAAACTGTTTGGACTATTTCCTCTCTTATTTCACCTACCAGGTCTTTTAACTGCTCATGGTTTAATTTCTTGAGTTCTTTTGGTGAAGTGATTGAATCAAGCAAACCTTTTGTTTCTTTCATTACCATTTTATTATACAATATTTGAATAAGATTTGCAACATTTTTTTATTTTAAGACTTACAGTAACTGCAGGTTTGTGGTGGATAAAGTAGTTGATAAGTTCTTGCGGTGTGGGATGCCAGTTGACATAGGATAAATTTTTTGGTAAAATATGTTCAGAATGAGCAAAAGTGAAGGTAATACTAAAATGCCTCAAAATCAAATTCCTCTCAGTTAAAGTTTGGTCTAACCCTTTATCCCCTCCCTTATTGCCTCACAAGGTGAAATCTTCGTTGCCCTTGAGGCTGGGTAATAGCCACTAAAACTAATCAATACACAAATAACACCTGACCACAACAGCGATTCTAAAAATATATCAATCTTACAACCACCAGCCAATCCTATATAACTTGTGGCTAAAAATATCCCACTGAGTAATCCATAGAAAGAAAGTAAAGCCCCTTCCAGCATAAAAAGATAAAGGATATCATTCCTCCTCCCACCTACAGCACGCATTATCCCTATCTCCTTAACCTGTTGTCTAACCGCAAGCATAATCATATTCATTATTCCATTGCCGGCTAAGATTAATGTTGCCAATCCTATCCCTAAAACAATCATCCGGCTAATCCATCGCTGTTTTTTTATCATTTCTAATAGCCCTTCTGCGGTTGAGACCATAAATCTCTCAGTATCAAAATTAAATTGCTTATCCTTCTTCTTCACTTTCTTGTCTGGAAATCTACACTTTAATATCCGCCGTATCTCATCTTGCAAGACATCTGGTTTACCATCTGTCAGGATAACTACCTCTAAATTCCTTGTGGTAGAGTCAAGGACATCATTACATATTGACAGGGGGATAATTACCTGGTATTGTGTCCATTCCTGGTTTGTCCCTATCCCAATTACCCTGAATCTATTCTCGCCAATCTTGATTTTTTCACCTACCCGTATCCTTAATTCATCGCTAATGCTGCTATCAAGAACACAAACCTGCCTCTTTCCTTTAATATCACCCGGCAATATAAACCTGCCACTTTTAAGCTTAAGGGAATGGACTGTTTTGTATTCAGGCACAGTTCCTACGACTGATACGTTTTTTCTTTCCCTTCTTAGATATTTTATATCCTTCTGGGATGAGATTTGATAAGCGATGTGGGGAAAATAATCTGAAAGGAAGGCTATGTCTTTTAAGCCAATCTCCCTGTCCATTATCCAGATAGAGACCATCTGGCTACCTATATTGGTCAGGGATGAGATAAGTTCTTCTTGCCTTTTGGAGGTGTGATAAAGATTAAGGGTAGAGCTCAATACACCCACACAAATACACCCTATTATCAGTCCACTGCGCAGTTTGTAATTAAACAAATCCTTCTTGGCTAAGTAGAGATAATCAACTACCTTCATTGTAATGCCTCAAGGTATTATACCAGTTATCAGTTAATACCAAATGAAATTTTGGATTTTGGATTTTCAATTTTGGATTGAGGAATCTTAATATCCTTAATCCAAAATCCAAAATCCAAAATTGTAATCGTAATCTAATAACTGATGGATTACCAACCGGTAACTGAGGCATTACCCTTCATTGACAATCTGTCCGTCTTTTAAATGATATATCTTTTTTGTCCTTTCTGCTACCAGGGGATTATGGGTAATAACCACAACGGTTATCTTTTTCTCTTTATTGAGCATAGAGAGTATATCTATAATCTCGCCAGCTGAGTTTGAATCCAGGTTCCCGGTAGGTTCATCAGCTAATATAAGTTTAGGTGAATTTGCTAAGGCGCGAGCAATTGCTACCCGTTGTTGTTCTCCACCGGATAACTCTGCCGGT
>SBAY01000170.1 GCA_005239945.1 Nitrospira sp. | reverse complement strand
TTTCGACAAACGAATATACCGCTTCTATCAAAGGCTGTATGAAAAAAACTTTGTTAAAAAAACGAGATCTTGCAAGTTTGTATTACAGATGGACAGGAGAGAGTAAAAGAAGGGGAAATTTGCTACCAATACCAATTTTACTACTTGCTAATTTCTACTTATTCTTTTTAAATAATCTGTGAAATCTGTGTAATCTGTGGATTTTTTCCTTGACAAAATAGCAATTTGAAATTATACTTAATTAAAAGAGGGAGGGGATTTCATGCCTTTTTTTAAGAAACTTACCATTTTTGGTTTTAAGTCCTTTGCCGAGAAAACCACATTCAAATTCCAGGAAGGTTTTACCGCTATTGTCGGACCTAATGGTTGTGGTAAAAGCAATATCTATGATGCCATCCGCTGGGTATTAGGTGAACAGAATCCCTATCTATTACGTTGCCCTTCGATGAGTAATGTGATTTTTAATGGTAGTGCCGAACAAAAACCACTTGGGGTAGCAGAGGTATCTTTGACCATCGAAAATTTCAACAAAATCCTTCCCATTGAGTTTAATGAGGTAACCATTACCCGTAGATTATATCGTTCTGAGGAAAGCGAATATCTATTGAATAAAACCCCTTGCCGATTGAAGGATATTACCCAATTATTTTTAGATACTGGGTTAGGCCATTCTCCTTATTCTTTAATAGAACAAAATAAGGTTGATTTTATCGTTAATTCCAAATCCCATGAAAGAAGGGCGATATTTGAAGAGGCGGCAGGGATTGCTAAATACAAGGTAAAAAAACAAGAGGCAATCTCTAAATTACAACTTACCTCACAAAACCTTCTTCGAATCGATGACTTATTATCCGAGATTGGCCGACAAAAAGACGCACTTTATCGTCAGGCAAAAAAGGCTCAAAGCTACCAGCAACTTAGAGAAGAACTACAAAAATTGGAAATAACCCAGAATGTCAATGAGTATCAAATCCTCAATATTGCTTATCAGTCTTGCTTAAAGGAATATGAAAGGATTTCGAATGCATTTAAACAGCTCAGTGCTCATCTGACACAATTAGACGCCTTATTAGAAAATAAAAAACTCCACATCAAAAACAAAGAAGATGAGATAAAAAACCTTCAACCTATTGTTTTTAATTTAGCCCAGGAAATGCAGAAACTCAATGGTCATCTCCTTCAACAAAAGGAAAAGGAAACCAATCTTAATTCACAATTAACCCGTATTCAAACCGAGATTAATTCAGCAAAAGAGAAGATGTGTAAATTAAATGAGGAACTCTTGTCCAGCGAAAAAGGCAAAGAGGATTTATCAAAAAATTTAATGGAAACCATTCAAAATTTAGCCGAGCAAGAAACCTTACTGTCCCAATTAGAAAAGGAAAGGGAGGATAAAGTATCCCAATTGGAGGATGCCAAGATTGGCCTGATTGACTTTTTGAATCAATTGGCGCATATCCGTAATCAATTGACCCAGGCTCAAATAGAGGAGAAAAATATCAACCAGAGACTCCAGCGATTAATTCAAGAAGAGGAAAAGATTAAAGGTAAAAAAGAGACGATTGAAAAAAGATGGCTTGAGTTAGAAAAACAAATCAAGGAAGAAGAGGCTCAAACTGCCACCTTAAAGAAAAGGTTAGAGCGATTACAATCCGAAAAAGAGCAAAAAAACACCGCGGCAAATAAAATCGAGTTGGAAATGATTAAATTTCGTGAAGATATTAAATCCAGTTCAGGGAGATTACATACCTTACAAGAATTACAGAAAAATCTTGATGGTTATTTCCCCGGGGTCAAGGCAATTCTTGGCTCAAAGGAGTCAACATCTGGTCTGGTAAGGGTTGTAGCGGATTTGCTCGATTTTGATTTGAAATTTGAGCGGGCAATAGAAACTGCCTTAGGAGAAAATCTTCAGGCTATTGTCGTTAAAACAGCTTCTCAGGCACAACAATTGATTACCTTCCTTAAAGAGAAAAAGGCACAAAGGGTTACCTTTATCCCCCTGGATAGTCTTAAAGCAAGCCCGTCATTACAAAAATCTTATGAGGAAGAGGATGTGATTGGCAAGGTATTAGATTTGATTACATACAACAAAGAATTTGCCCCGGTATTTCAGTATCTCTTAGGTAATGTATTGATAGTCAAAGATATGCCTACCGCCGCTAAAATCATAAAAAATTCCCCGGATTACCTGCGGGTAGTTACCCTGGAAGGTGAATTGCTTGACTCCTCTGGAATCATTCAGGGAGGATTACCAGGAACTGCAGGCTTGAGTTTAATCAGCCGTAAAAAAGAGATACTTGAGTTGACTAAGAAAATAACCGATTTTGACTCTCAATTAAAGGATTTGGAGAAAAAGAAGGTCCAATTAACTTCGGAATTATCATCTATCCAATTTGAGTTGACCAATCTCCAGGTAAATCTTCATTCACAAGAAATCAAGGTATCTAATTTAAAACGCGATTTGTCTCAGAATCAGGAGCTTAAGGAGGAAAATTCAAGGCAGCTCACCTCACTTATGG
>SBAY01000303.1 GCA_005239945.1 Nitrospira sp. | reverse complement strand
TTCCCCGCAAGACTCGGCACTACCCTGATGGCTAATCTTTGAGTAGGCTGGACTTTCACCAGCTTAACCTGAAAAGCTTTTCTTGGCGCACTCAAAGGGTTTTCCCCCTCAAAAAATCCACTTCTTTAAATCATTGCTAAAAGTTGGGGAATTTCTGTTGATATTATAAGTAATCGGTCAATGAACAGTAGGGAAATCTATTCCTTGTTTTAGACAGTTTTGGACAGGGACAAAAAAGGTACATGTTTAGCATCCTCTTTAGCCAAAGTAAAGAGTAATTGGTAGTGAGTTAGGACATTTCTACTTAAGTTTCTGACAAGCACGGATGACTTCTTGAGGCGATATTTCGTTCATGCAGGCAAAGTGTTTTTTAGGGCATTGACGGGGGCCATGCAGGTTGCAAGGACGACACTCAAGCCCGGCACGCTCCACGACTACAAAATTCTCACCATAGGGACCAAAACCAATATTTAGTGTTGTCGGCCCAAATATAGCTACCGTAAGAACATTAAATGCCATAGCAATATGCATAGGTGCGGTATCATTGCACACAAATAAGTTACATCGGGCAATCAAGGCGGATAATTCCTTCAGGTTGGTTTTGCCAGCGGCGATGATAGCGGAGGCTTGCCTTGTTGAAGTTTTCATGGTTTGGCGTATCTGTTCAGCTACCACGGCATCATCCTTACTCCCAAAAATAATCACCCTGGCACCATAGGTATTACTCAATTCATCCCCAACCTGGGCATAGCCTGATGCCAGCCACCGTTTTGTTCCCCAAACCGAACCAGGGGCAAAACCAATTAAAAACTCGTCCTTTATGCCATGTTCCTCAAGGAATTTTTGGGCAAACACCTTTTCCTTATCTCCCAGGTAAATTTTTAATCGCTGCTCAATCATTTTAATCCCAAGTCCTAATCGAGCTAAGTCCAGATTACGCTCGACCTCATGTTTATCCCTTTGATAGGGTATTTTCGTGGTGAATAAAAACGCACCGGCACTTGTGTCAAATCCAATCCTTCGCGGTATTTTAGCCAGGTAAGCTAACAAACTACTTCGCAAGGAACGATGGGGAATCACGGCTAGGTCAAATCCTTCCCTTTTAATCTTCTCCACCATCTCAAAGAATTTTGATATACCTCGGTCTGAGCCTTTTTTATCATAAACAATTATCTGGCTAATCGCAGGATTTCCGGCTAAAATTTCCCCTCCCGCAGGAGTGGTAACCACTGTTAATTTTGCCGTAGGCAATCCTTTAGCCAGGGTCTCCAACAAAGGGGTAATCAAAACCACATCCCCAATAAATGCTGTTTGAATCACCAGAATTTTATCAGACTGCATTTTCCACACTTTTTAAAAAAGTTATCTCACAAAGATATCCTTTTCCTTAACCTTCTTTCTCCGCCGGCAATCCTTTTTTAAGATGTCTTTTGATGAAGAGGTAAATACCAATAAGGAGAAGGATGCCTATAACGGCATCGAACTTATGGAATATTGGTGAGAGGGTAGAATGCCATTTTGCCCCAAAAACCATGCCCAGCCAGGTAAGCAGAATATTCCAGGGGATAGAGCCGACAGTGGTGTAAATGCAAAATTTAGCGAAATTCATTTTCGCTATCCCGGCGGGTAGTGAAATAAATGTTCTTATGACTGGCATATTTCGGGTAAAAAATATGGTTAATTCTCCATATCTATTGAACCATCTTTCAGCTACCTCTAAATCATGATGGCTCATCAGGATATACTTGCCATACTTCAGGATAAAAGGTCTGCCGCCGATTATTCCCACCCAGTAGGCTATGACTGAACCAATTAAATTACCCACTGTTCCTGCCACTACTACCCAGAACATCGTAAATCTTCCTTCTAATATCAAATATCCTGAGAAGGGCATAATGATTTCAGATGGCAGGGGGATACAGGCACTTTCTATGGCCATGGCTATCCCTACTCCACAGTATCCTGCGGCATTAATCATACCTTTGACAATTGTGGCTAAAAACTCAAGTATTGTAGTTACCATATTACTTCCTCCTTAAATTTTAATTTCCCATCCCCATATTCCCTTTTTCTTTACTTACTTCTGAATGCTTACGAAATTCTTCAGTATCGTCAGTCCCAGGGTTTGGCTTTTTTCAGGGTGGAATTGACAGCCATAAACATTTTCTTTGCAAACCATCGAGGCAAATTTTATCCCGTAATCAGTGGTAGTAACAATAACTTCCTCATCATAAGGCTTAATATAATAAGAATGGACAAAGTAAAAGTAGGAATTATCCGGTATCCCTTCTAACAAAGGAACTTTTACCTCCTGCCTCTGAGATAACCCCTTAACCTCTTTCTCTATTAAGGGAGAAGCAAACCACCTATCCTCCTCCTTTATTAAGGAGGAATCCAAACCTTCTACCTTTTGCCCTCTGTTTTCTGTCTCCAGCCCCCTGCTTCCTACCTTCTGAATCGTATTCCAGCCAATATGCGGCACTTTTAAGGTCTCCGGGAATTTTACTACCTCGCCGGGGATTACATTTAAGCCTTCGAATTCACCGTGTTCATAACTTTTACTGAACAATAACTGCATTCCCAGACAAATACCAAGGAATGGCTTACCAGATTCAATCACCCGATGGATGATGATATCAAGTTGGAGGTTTTTTAATTGGAGCATAGCATCTTGAAAAGCCCCTACGCCGGGTAAAATAACCGCCGCCGCCGTGATAATTTTAAGTGGTGAGTTAGTAATTATTGTCGTCCCACCTAATTTTTCAATAGCCTTTTGCACACTGTGTAAATTACCCATACCGTAGTCAATAATAGCAATTGGTGCCATTTTTTCACCCCTATTAAATCCACAGATTACACAGCGCAGCAGAGCCGCAACCAAATCCCAACCTAACGGTTGGAAAAGGAGGTTTATCGCTTTAACCACACCAAGGTATGTCTT
>SBAY01000085.1 GCA_005239945.1 Nitrospira sp. | reverse complement strand
TTAAGGTTAAGGTTGAGAAGGAGAGAAGGAAGGAGATTTTTCTCTATCTTCTCAACCTCAACCTTAACCTCAACCTTACTCATCAAATCACCTGTGACAGAGCACTAGTCTATTGTCTTATGATACCGCTTGCAGATTTGCTTGTTCGCCTTCTTGCTCCCGTCTAAGTATCTTCAGAAATGCCTCTACTACCGCTGGGTGAAATTGAGTTCCTGAGCCTTTTTTAAGTTCACTTAGGGCCACTTCAAGAGGCAATGCCTTACGGTAGGGTCTATCCGAGGTCATAGCATCATAGGCATCGGCTACCTTGATAATACTGGCATGTAAGGGTATTCTTTCTTGAGATAGACCATCAGGGTATCCTCTCCCATCTATTTGTTCATGATGAAGTCTAACGGCTAACATAATTATTTCAGGGAATTCAACAGGACCCAAAATTTTAGCACTAATCATAGGATGTTCCTTAATTACCTTCCATTCCTCATCATTCAATTTACCGGGTTTCAGGAGGACATCCTCTTTTATACCAATCTTACCTATATCGTGAAGGAGTGCGGCAATTTCTAATGATTCTATATCTTCTTCTGAAAGCCCTAATTCTTCTGCTATCTCAAGTGTATATTTAACTACTGCCTCAGAATGCCCTTTGGTATATGGGTCTTTAGCATCAACTGCGGCGGCTAAGGCCTTAACTGTTCGCAGAAAACTGTTATGTATCTCCTTATGTAATTTAGCATTGGCAACAGCTATTGCCGCCTGGTCGGCTATGGCAGAAAGTAGATTCACCTGGTCCTGGGTATATCTTTTTTGTCGGTTGGAATATACAGTCAGGATACCAATAGACTCATCCTTGACTAATAAGGGAATACATAATAGAGAAGTTACCCCTTCTTTAATCACATATTGCGGATGTTCATATTCTTTATCATTAGGAATATCCGTGACAATTACTGGTTTTTTCTCCTGGAGTGCCTCTTCGGCTAGACTTTTACGCTTACCAATCGTAGTTCCCCTGGTGCTAAAATATTCCTGACTCAAACCAGAAGAGGTACTCAGGACAATCTCTTTTTCTTCTCCTATCAGTTTCAATGAACAGATTTCTGCATTCATAAGTCGAACGCCAACCTCTAAGATTAAGGCCAACACCTTTTCTAAGTCTAAGGTAGAGGAGATGGTCTTTCCCACCTCGAATAATGTGGACAACTCACTAACCTTCTGTCTCATCCCACGGTACAATTTGACATTCTGAAATGAGATAGCCGCAGTATTGACCAGGGTAGATAGTACCCTTAAACTATCCTGGTTAAAAGCCTTTTCTGTGAAACTGCATATATTAACCAATCCAAATACATTCCCATGAACTACCAATGGAAGAGCCAGGAAAGACTTAAAGTCCCTCCCTTTTAATGCCATAGATTTATCTTTTATATCTATGGAAAGATGTTCTGGTGAAATAGAAATATCTGAAAGGTCCGTAAAGATATTTAACAACTTATCCCTGGTTTTAATAATCATTTCTTTGGGGATTTTATATGATGTCTTTATCCAAAGCCAGTTATTATCTTCAGTTTTATGGAGCAGTATGGAACAAAAATCAACCTTGATTATTTCATTCAAGGCATCGGTAATTAGATTAAATACCTCTTCCTCTTCGGTAATAACAGAATTTAATGATTGGATAGTTTCATTTATTTTGGTAAGTTCGCGGATTCTTGATTCAGCCTTACTATAAAGTTCGGCATTAGCTATGGCAGAGGCTGCCTGGCTCGCAAATAATGATAAAAGCCCTAAATCTTCGGTAGTATAATCTATTGGCTTGATTAATCTATTAACCGATATTACACCTATGACCTTATCTCTAACCGAAAGAGGAACACACATAGCTGATTTTATCTTTTCTTCTTCTCGTATCTTTCTAAAGCGGAGGTCTTTTACCTTACCAATAAGAAGTAATGGTTCTCCTTCTTTAGCTACGGTTCCTGCAATCCCTTCACCTAATTTTATCCTTGTATTTTTAATTACCTCTTTTGGTAAGCCCCTGGCTATACTTATGCTTAATTCCTCTTTTTCTTCATCAAGTAACATTATCGAGCCGGTATCTGCATCCAATTCTGAAATACAGGCATCCATAATTAAATCAAGCAGCTCATCAAGGATTATTGTTGAGCCCATTGCCTTACTAATTATGTATAATGATGATAATCTTTGAAAATGTTTATCAGATTCCCCTGTCCGTTCCTGCAACATCTTTTCTCCTTAAAAATGGGAAGTTAATCCGATTACTAAAACTTAATCCAACTATTTACTTAATCACTCCAACCTTACCTTTCTTAGTCGCCCCCAATTCATCCTTTAAGAAATAGATGTAAATCCCGGAGGTCACCTCTTCACCATCTTTATTCTTTAAGTTCCAGGTAATCGCATTCTTACCTTCCTTTTCATAGACTAATTCACCCAGAAGGTTATATATTCTCAAGGTAGTCAATTTATCAGAGGTGAGTTGGTCAAATGTTACCTCCTGTCCTTTCCTGGCTGGATTAGGATATACTCGAATATTGATTAAATCACTATATATTGGCGGCACCCTGATAATAATCTCATCTGGTTCTACCTTAGGTTTAGTCAATTCTTCTTCATTGCCAGTTTGTTCGATAAACATGGTTTGCCTGTTTTCTTCCTCCTTAAAATCACATCCAATCTTAGAATAGGCGTTGTTAGAGATTATCTTGAATGGCACAATAGCCAATAATCCGCCATCTCCTGGCTCTTTGGTGGTTATACCTACTGCATAATCGATTACCCCAAGGCTGTTATCGGCACTATTTTTAAATTCAAATTTATAGCGTGAGTTTTCTATATCTGCGGTTGGATAATCCCCTGGTATGATTTTTTCACTAATTACCTGCAATACCTGCGGATTAAATGATAGATGTATCTCTCCTCCAAGACAACCTTTTGCCTCACGAAGATATATCTTTAGATTAATAATATCCCCTATCCGTAGATTCTCTAAATCTACCCCTTCTAAGGTCTCAAGATTAAACGATAGTTCTATTTTACCTGAAGATGTCATCGATTTTATCTTTTTAGCACATTTATAAGTTGTTTGTTGTCTTCCAAAGTTCTGGCTAAAGATATAGATATCGTCGATGTTCACTTTATCGTTATGGTCAAAATCTGCCTCTATGTATTTTGTTTGCCATTGTGTCATCGTTGAAGTAGCTGAAATAGTCCAGGCATCGGCTATGACCGGCCAATCATCAATATTTACCTGACCATCATTAGTTACATCCCCGGCTAACAAACTAATAGTACCCGCATCGGTCGTATCTTCAAATTGTGTGGTTAAGATGCGAACACCAACTACATTTGCCGGTGATGCCCCGGTAGTATCAAGATTAAGGGTATAACTTCCCACCGGTATCTTTTCAAAAAAGAAAGAGGAATTCTGTGTCGTGGTTGTAGTATTAAGTTCAACAATCTTTACCATAACACTTATACTCCCTAATGTCCGTGTTCCACCAAGGTCTATCAGGCAAATCCCGGCAATATTACCAAATCTCCTTAATGAATAGGCACTAAAGGGACAGGGAGACCCACTTAATAAAATTGAAATAGCCTGGATTGTATATGTTCCGGGTGGCTCTGTGCCCAGGGTGAGAAAGGAGGAGGCTGTTCCACAAATATTGGTTGTTGTCCTGGTTGAGGATAGTGCATAGCCTGTGGCACCAACAGGGATACTGCTAATCTCCCAATTTACCTCTACATCCGCACAGGGATTCCCATAGCTATCAACTACCTTAACGACAAATGGCTCTTTTAAGGTCAGGGTGCAGGTATTAACCTGGTTATTTCCAGAGACATAAACTAAGGTAGTTGGAGTACCTGGAATAATGATGACCGTAGTTGTGCCGATAAATCCGAGATATTCTCCAGTAATGGTATATGTGCCCATGTATTTTGCCAGGAAGATATTCACGGTAAAACTGCCACCACCACTTGCCGTAAATGTAGTCGAGCCGGTAACATCCATGGTATTTGTGCCGTAATAGGCTAACCCGGTATAACTTAATGCATCCACGGCTTTGACTATTGTCTCTTCAGGCTCGACAGAAACCTTATCTATTACCCGATAAAAAGCCTCTTGTTTTGTCCAGAGGATTGGAACTCCATTGGTATCTAATAATTTTGTCTTATGATTACCCTCAGATTCAAAGACAACATCTGATTTCCCACCGGTAATCCCTTTAAAGACAATATTACATACTACCCCTGAGCCGGTTGCCGAGGCTGGAGAAAATAAGAAAAACCCATAGTGTATCCAGCCAGTAGTATTACTGAAGGTACCTGTTATCATGGGATTTGCAGGGAATGTGCCACTACCTATTTGTATTACCTCAAGAATATTCGGGTCAAATTTTAGATGTATATCCCCTCCAAATAACTGCACTACATTAAGTAGTTCAACCTGGGTTGTAAAGGTTGACCCAAGGGCTATATTCTGTAATGACGGGGTAATCTTCAGGATAGTGAACGGTAGGATATAAAAATTAGCTATGGTAGAACCACCGCTCCTCAGTCCATTAGCCATAATAGTCGTTGTCCCAATCGGCTGATTATTAACGCTAAAGACAATCTGAAATTCACCTCTGCTATTAGTACTACCAGTAGTAATAGTTGGAGTATTGCCAAATGCAAACCTGACTAATTCCGAAGCCCCAAAACCATTACCTGCTACTGTAACAAGACTTCCTACTTGCCCAGATGTCGGAAAAGCTGTAATCTTGGGTAGAATTTTAAACAAAGTAAAAGCCTTTGAGACGGAAGTAAGTCCAGTCGCAATAATTGAGGTAGTGCCATAGGGTTGAGTGTCAATGGTAAAAACAGTGGTGAATGAACCGTCCATAGTTGAACTAACCATACAGATATTGAAAGTCGTCCCAAAATCAACCCGTATACCTTCCAGCTTACTAAATCCATTACCTGCAATTGTAACAATACTACCAACAGTGCCTATGGAAGGAGTTAACAAGATAATATTAGGCAGTATAAAAAAGTAATTCATAGCTTCTGCTTGGGTCTTAAGTCCTATGACTTTAATTGTAGTCGTCCCATAAGGCTGGGTATCAATAGTAAAGACAGTTGTCCAGCTCCCGTAAGCAGAAGTAGGTGTCATTTGAATAGTAGGTGTTTTACCCAATTCTACCTTAATTAACTCAGATGCACCAAAGCCATTACCTCTTATCGTTACCATAGTACCGACAGTACCACAATATGGAGTTAGTAATATAATATTAGATAGGATATGGAAGGAATTCGAAGCAGTTTTATTTGAACTTAACCCAATAGCTCTGATAGTAGTAGTGCCATAAGGTTGAAGATTAATGGTAAAAACAGTACTGAATGTTCCTCCTGCATTAGTAGTAACAGTAGTAATGGTCTGAGTTGTCCCAAAATCTATTCGGATTAACTCTGTTGACCCAAAATCCTCTCCCGAAACTGTAATTAAAGTTCCTACTATACCTGACGAAGGAACAATAATAATCTTTGGTACAGATTCTGTCAGCCATGGTTCATAATCTATATTACCAGAGAAGGTATAAGTAGCAGGTGGATCAGAACCCCAATAGTTATACTCTGCTACCTGTGTACCGGGAGATATGTCTGTCTGCAGATTGTAGGTTTGGTTGTTATAGATATTATTATAAATACATTCAGAAATTAAAGAAGATTTACAATAAATTCCTATACCGCTACCATTTGGATTACCAGTGCTACCTAAGTTGTCTTTGATAGTGTTATTCCTAATAATTTTGTTATTGTCTGACCAAGAGAGATAAATTCCAATACCAGTTCCCCCAGCACCATCTGAACCTTCATAGCCATGTTGTCCATACTGACCTCCTTGATTGTTATAAATAATATTATCTGATATAGTATTGTTAGTGGATGAACCCAAATATATTCCTGTTCCAATTCCCCCTGTACCACCTGAACCATGAAGTCCTCCACTTCCACCATAACCACCTTGATTGTCACAGATGATATTACTTGTTATAGTATTGTTGGTGGATGAACCCAAATATATTCCTGTTCCAATTCCCCCTGTATTACCTAAACCTCCATAACCACCTGTTTGTCCATTTTCGCCCATACCTCCAGCAATATAGTTATTTCTAATAGTAAAATTTGAACAGTTGATTAATACAATCCGAGCAAGATTTGTTGAGCCAGAACCTGCCAATGTCAAAGTTTGATATTCAATCGTAATTGATGTAGTAATTCCATAGTAATAATGTATAGGTTCACCATTGTAGATGTTGGAAGAGAAGATAGTATTATTGTAACTATTTGAATCAATATATACACCAAAACCATTTCCTGATCTACCATCTGAACCCCAAGCACCTCTTGGTCCGCCTTGACCACCTGAGTTGTTAGAAATAGGATTATCTATTATAATATTATTAATTGATGAATCTAAGTGTATTCCTGTCCCAATTCCACCTCGACCACCTGAACCGAGCGAACCTCCTCGTCCCCCTTGACCACCTTGATTGTTAGATATAGTATTACCTCTTATAGTATTATCAATAGATGAACCTAAATATACTCCTGCTCCAATTCCACCAGAGCCACCTGATCCCCATGAACCACCCGTTTCACCACAACCACCTTGATTCTTAGATATAATATTATCTCTTATGGTATTACCAGTAGATGAACCTAAATATATTCCTGTTCCAATTCCACCAGAGCCACCTGTAGCCCAATCTGTACCCTTTCCACCGCCTCCCCCTTGATTGTTATATATGATATTACCACCTATTATTGTATTATCAGGAGAGGAATCCAAATATATCCCTGTCCCAATTCCACCTGCACCACTTGAACCTAAATATCCAGCGTTTCCACCATAACCTCCTTGATTATTATAGATAGTATTATTAGCTGTTATAATAATATTATTAGTAGACGAACCCAAATATATTCCTGTTCCAATTCCACCTGTACCCCCTGAACCTTGGTTACCATCGGTTCCACCTTGACCTCCTTGGTTATTGGAAAGGGTGTTATTTGCTATAGTAACATTACTTGATGATAATAAATATATTCCTGCTCCAATACCACCTTGATCACCTCTCCCCCTCCTACTACCAGTTTTACCATTTTCGCCAATACCTCCAGTAATATAATTATTTCTAATAGTAAAATTTGAGCAGTTTATTAATACTATTCGACCAAGATTTGTTGAACCAGAACCTGCCAATGTCAAAGTTTGATATTCAATTATAGTAGGTAAAGTAATCCCCCAATAATAATGAATAGGCTCATTATTATAAGTATTTGCAGTGTCAATTATATTATTGTAACTATTAGAAGTAATATAGATACCATAACCGTTGCCCTGATTGCCACTACACCCACCATTTCCAGCAAGTCCAGATTCTCCCCCAGCACTGTTAGAGATAATATTACCGCTCAATGTATTATTAGGGGATGATGATAAATATATCCCTGCCCCAATTCCACCTCGTCCCCCTGAACCAAAATCATCGCCTGTGCCACCTTTACCACCTTGATTGTTAGAGATAAAATTACCTATTATGGTATTATTACTTGATGATAATAAATATATTCCTGCTCCAATTCCACCTGTTTCTCCTGGTAGTTGATTTTGCCCATTTCCTCCATAATCACCTTTATTATTTCTAATTATATTATGAGTAATAGTAATTCCTGATACATTTTCTAAATACACTGCCTGTTTAGCATATTCAACTACAGAATAGCCAAGTGTACCTTTATCTGGATTATCAATAAATTTGATTCCTTGCCAATGTCCAGGGGTAGTAGAGAATAAACCAGTAAATGTAATTGTCCCTATTTCTGTACCGCAGGCATTTAAGGTACCTTGTATCATTAATGCAGTATTAGTGGCAAATTTTACTTCTACCTTTGGTTCAATAACAAGTGTTTTTCCAGTAGGTACAATAACAGTATCTGTAACTATATAAGGGCTACTAACCAATGACCAAGTACCACTTTGATTTCCACTTACAGTTGTTGTTGCTTCAATAAATTCTACTTTAAAGAAAAACCCTATCATCAACATTACTCCTAATAGAATTCTTTTACTCATTTTAAATTCAACCTCCTTTTCAAAATTGTTTCTAACATCTGATTAGCATAAGTATCATTTGAATCACACTTTAAAATATATTTACATTCAAAAATAGCCTCTTTAAATAATCCTTTTTCATAGTAAACTGTAGCTAAATTCTTATGAGAGCTGATATCGGTTGGATTTATCTCGATAGCTTTTTTGAATTCATTTATAGCATCTTGATACCAACCTTGTCTAACATATAAATATCCAAGTGTATTCTTTAACACTATATTATTGGGATTTATCTTATCTGCTTTTTTATAGAAATCAATTGCTTTTAAAATAAATCCTTTCTTTTCATAATAATTGCCATATTCCCAATAAACATTTGCAAGATTAGTTTTTACTTCTTCTATACATCTTTTATATTCATTTAAAAAGCCGTTATAGAAATTACCATATGGAATAAAGTAAGGAATATTTCTATAATTTATTTTTATTCCTAATCCATTTTTATATTTATTTATACTTTTCTCATATATCCCTAAATTATTATAGGTAAATCCTTGGATATTATATGATGCAAGATAATTTGTAATTGATTCTAATGTCCACCGAGCATCTTTAAAAATTATACTATTCCCTTTTATCCCTCTTATAAAAAATCTTTCTGGAGATGTTTTTAACTCCTCATATAATCTTTCTTTTTTTACCTCTTTATCTATAATCTTACAAAAAATTCCCTTTGGAATTAAAATATAATTATTAACCATTTCTTTATCATACATTAAAAATACTGGGCGAAGGATATGCTTATTAGATATAATCTCCTTAATTTTAATTCTTTTAACACTTCCTATTATATCATTATGATTAACTCCATTACTTTGAATAGGAATAGATAAATCTAAATCTGGATATTGCTCTTTAACTATTTTACTATACCATATCTCCTTGTGAGATCCAAACCAATCCTCTGGTAAAGAGATAGTAAAAATCAAAGCTACATCATCACGTTGATTTTCACAATATTTAAAATAGCAAACTGGAAATTGTGCAATATCACCTTCCAAGAATATTATTGCATTCTTATCAATAGGGTCTAAAATACTCTTTCCATAATCATAAGCAAAATAATAATCATTTCTATTATTATAAGGATGGTGTATCAAAAATGAAATAATAGGAAAAATAAAAAATAAAATAGAAAATATTAATCCTTTTTTATACCTTTGTAAAACTTTATTTAATATAACTCCAACACATAAACTAAATAAAAGACTAAAAATAATATAAGTTAAAATATAATAGTCTTCTATATTAGGAATAGAATATTTAACAGCGAAAGATATATTTACTATAATTATTAGAAAGAAAAACAAAAAAACAATTCTTCTTTTAAATAATAAAATAAGGAATCCAACTAAACTAATCCACCAAAAATATGGAGTAAATTGATCTATTAAGAAATGAGGGATATGACTCAAATTTTTATAAATTTCACTTATCTCTGATATAAAATAATCTTTATATGCTTGTCCTGTAATATGGTAGATGAATCTTCTTAATGTCTCAGGATCACCCCAATTATAAACAGGATGAGCACTTGCTCGAATAGGTAAATATAAGTACAAGAATAAAGGTATAATGAATAAGCAAAGCATCTTTGCGAGGGATGAGGGATTAGGGATGAGGGATGAGTATTTTCTGTTTTTCCACCATACGGCTATAATAAAGAATATACTTGCTGGGACTAAGTAGATTGTTTGCATATGATGGGTGAAGGATAAGCCGAGGGTGAAAGAGAAGAGGTAGAGTAAGCGTTGAGCGTTGAGCATTGAGCCTGGAGTTTTTTGCTCTCTACTCCGTGCTCCATGCTCCGTACTCATTGCTTCTTGCCACTTTAGTAAGATGAAGATTAGTAATGTGGCAAACAAGGCATTGAGTGTGTATTTCTCAGCAATTACTGCCTGCTCCCAGAAGGTAGTAGCGAAGGCAAGCATTAATGCTCCAACTATTGCTGGGATAAGGGATAAAAGATGAGGGATGAGTTTATTTTCCTCACTTCTTACTTCCCACTTCATACTTCCTACTTTTAAGATAGTAAAGTACACCATCATACACGCCAGCGACGCACATAAGGCAGAGGCTAAGTTCATCCGATAGGCAATGTTACCTATCGGTAAAATAGTCATCCATAGTTTTCCAAACAAGCAATACAGCGGATAACCCGTTGGATGTGGAATGCCAAGCACATAAGCCGCGGTAACCATATCACCTGAATCGTGAAATCCAATCGTCGGAGTCAAGGTGTGCAGATACACTGCCCAGCAGATAAAAAATACCAATATCCCACCTGCATAATCTAAGGAAGTAAATGTTCTTGGAACAATCGGTTCATCCTTCGGTATAAGAAACTTTGGTATCCTAAATTGAACCCTCCACTTCCTCTTTTTTTGCCCTTTGCTATCTATTTTTTGTTTTCTGACCTTCTTCCCCATTTCTCCGCCTTCCAAATTATTATACCCTATCTTCCTTTTAATTGTCAACACAAAAACAATATTAAATTATCAAAGAGCATCAAAATTTAATTTTCACCACAGAGACACAGAGACACAGAGACACAGAGAAATTTAATTATTTCTCTAATTTCTTCTTTGTATCTCCGTGCCTCTGCGGTTATAATTTTTCCTCTTAAAATTTAGTCATCAAAGATACGCGGTGGGTATCACCTAAATCATCATAATCACAATAGGCATAATCAAGTCCAATACCTGTTCCCGGTATTCTAAATCCTGCCCCAAAGGTCAAATCCGATGATTTTAGTTCATCCTTGGTAAGTGATTTATATCCAGCCCGAATGGCTACCATCTCTTTAATCCAGTATTCACCACCGAGATTAAAATTGGTATCGTTATCCGAGGGGAAGTTAATATCCAGACTTAAGGTTAGGGGATTATTAGGGAATTTATAGGCACCACCAACCTTGAAGTTCAATGGTAATCCATCTTTTTCACTGACAAATGCCCCTAATTTAGGACCAAAATTCTGCATGACTATCCCTAAGGTAAGATTTTCAACTTCAGGCTTATATAAACAACCAACATCTACCCCAAACCCGGTTGATTTGTTACCATCTATCTTCATCTGGATATATTTTAAGGTTGCCCCTAAGGAACAATTTGGCGTCATCTCCTTAGCATAAGAAATGGCGAGGGCAATGTCCTTGCCGTCAAATGTGCCCACCTTATTTGGGGTTGCATCATATTTATCGATACTCCCTGAATCTAACAGGGTAATTGCTCCACCCATAATTCCACCCATTACTTGAGCAGGACTAACATAGGCTAAGTAGTTGTAATTTATCTCCTCCAGCCAATCCGAATACATAAAGGTAGCCTGTCTTTCTTTAATCTGGGCAATCCCTGCTGGATTCCAGTAGAGGGCATTAATGTCATCTGCCAGTGCCACAAATGATTCACCCATGGCATTTGCCCTTGCCCCTTGCCCAAGTTTTAAAAACACCGCTCCCTTACTCCCTGGTGACCCGGCCATGACATAACTACCCACACACAATACACTTACCGCTACAACTAAACTCAAAAACCTTTTCATTTTACATTACCTCCTTTCTTTGGTTGCCTCAACATCCTATAATTTGGATGTCTTAACCTGTTTTATAGTATTTCCTAAAACAAGTTTGGGCTTCCATTTTTAAACTTAATTCTAATATACCATAATATAATTATTCTGTCAAGTATTTTTTAATTTTTTTTGTAAGCAATCAGTGATTGGTGCAAAAAGAGGGATAACCCAATAGTGTTCGGAATGCCAAATCATACTAAAATGCTTATAAAATATTGAATGTAGAATGTATCCGTAATTAAAACCTGATTCCAGTTCCTCCCCTATTCCCTGCCTTTTTTAGTCTCTTTTTCCTTTTCCGCTTCTCCTCTAAAAAATATTCCTATATCGTATCGGAAATCACCGTTTTCCTTGCCTATACCTGTTAAAAACTCGAATTGAGGGGTTAAGGGAAATCGTACCCCGACCCCATAACCATCGATTTTATCATATTCAAGCAACAAAAACAGGTCACGGGTTAATTGACTCATTACCCCACCAAAATATCGTAATTCATTATGGGAGTCCCTTTTTAATAACCCTGTCCCTAAATAATATTCAGAATGTCCAGTTGGGAGTTTAACCGGCGCACCCATAAGTATTGAAATGCCGCTACTTTTTTCCTTTTCCCCTTTTCGCATATCATAGGTTTGATAGTAAAAGTCTAAAGCAAGTTTAGGTGCTTCCTCTTGAGATGCATGCTCATTTTTATACAAACTATGTTTTGCCCCAATTCCTAATCCAACAATGCGCATCTCTAAATTTTCTATTGGTGAAGCCAATCTAAGAATAAACCCTTCGGGATATTTTAAACCAATATCTATTTCACCCTTTTTTAGTAAATGTGGTGTTTGAACGGTCAGCAATTCTGATGGTGGCTCTTTAGGGGGTAGTGCTGGCAGGACATATTTGAGTTTAACATCCAATTTTTTTTGTCCAACCCCTTCTACGATGACACTCTGCTCAACGGTTTCATATCCTGGTTTCCCAATGCTTATTCGATACACGCCACCTGGCAAATTAGGAATAAATAATGGAGTCATTCCTTTAAGGGTCTTCCCTAAATAGACATACGCCGATGAAGGGACGGATGTTACCAGAACAGAACCCATAACGATATGTTTTACCTCTTCCTCCTCGGCAGATTTAAACAACGCCAGGGAAAGATTTAACATTGGATAATCATAGAAACTTATATTAGCGAATTCAGGTTTATAGCCCGATTTACTGAGCCTCAGGGTTATTTCCTTGTTTTGTATATTTTTAATGACTAAAGGACTATTTCCAATCGAATGGCCATCGATATCTATTTCTTGTCCAGGGGGTGTGGGACTGACAATTAAATGCCTTGTAGTTTTAGATTCAATTTGAGGTGATACCTCTTGAGGGAATTTTCTTACTTTGTCGCCCACATTTATTTTTATCTCTGTGGTAGGAAGTATTTCTGCGGATTCTTTATCTACTTTAACTACCTTTAATGTACCCATGGGGTTATTATTTCGGATAAGGGAAAAATCATCCCCTAACTTTAACCCAACCGATGCCCCTAGATCAATAAAGATTCCCTTTTTAGAAATCTCTTTAACCCTGCCTTCCAAGCTAAAAACCCCTTCAAAACACCCAAGAATCTGTTTATCCATATCAGGAATGTCTTCATAATGAGTATTGATAAATGAGGTATTTATGAGCAAGGAATCCTTTTTAAAAACCTGGTAATTACCGACTACAATTATATCTGCGTCTAATAATTTGCCTAAGGAATAAGCCTTATCCTTAGTGATTATTCCCATTTTTTTAAATGCGGCTAAATCAAATACCTTTTTAACTACCTCCTGGTCAATGATTTTAAACTCTTTTGAAAGGGTATATCTAATTAAATCCTGGGAGATTTGAAATCCGGCAGGATTAAGAGGAGAGCTAAAATCCTCAAATTCTAATATGGCTACATTCTTTGCCTGTCCGTTACTTATTAGACATAACCATAACACTAAAGCAAGGATTAGTCTTTTAGTGGTCATCTCCTACATCCTCCTTTTAAGGGAAAGGGATTGGGGAATAAGTCAGATAGGTCATATAAATCCTATTTTCCCCGAACACCGCTACCTGGTATTAAATATCTCCACTGCATCTTCTACAGTAGCCTTTTCATGGACGATAGCCCGCAATGCCTTTATCATAGCCACAGGATATTCATTTTGCCAGATATTTCTGCCCAGATTTACACCAATTGCCCCTTTTTGCATCCCATCATAAACAAACTCAAATACCTCACGGGCAGTTTCTACTTTAGGTCCCCCAGCCATAACCACAGGCACAGGGCAGCCATTGACTACCTTTTCAAAGTTTTCACACCAGTAGGTTTTTACCACCTTAGCCCCTAATTCTGCGGCAATACGGCAGGCCAACGCCAGATAGCGGGCATCCCGTTTCTCAAGTTCTTTACCCACCGCAGTAACCGCCATTACCGGAATGCCATATTCTTCACCTTCATCAACAAGTTTGGATAGATTTAACAATGTTTGATGTTCATAGTCACTACCGACAAAGATAGAGATACCCACGGCGGCAGCATTAAGCCGAACGGCATCCTTCATCGAGGTAGTTAGTCCTTCATTAGCCAGATCTTTGCCGACCATACTTGTGCCACCAGATACCCTGAGAATAATTGGTTTAGTGTTGGCCGGGTCTATGCAAGCCCGCAATACCCCCCTGGTAACGAATAACGCATCATAAAAGGGGAGCAGTGGCTTAATCGTTTCCCCCGGTTTCTCCAGTTTACTGGTAGGCCCTTGAAAATACCCATGGTCAATAGGCATGAAAAAACACCGCCCATCTGGTTGAATTAATTGTGATAACCGATTCTTCATTCCCCAATCCATTTTTGATAAACCTCCTTAAATTTAAGATTTTATTTAGGTCTTTTTGCAAATCCAAACTGGACAAAATGAGTATCATTAGTAAATGCTTCTGTAAGTTTTTGTCGTTTCATAACTGCAAAAGTAGTGCAGT
>SBAY01000362.1 GCA_005239945.1 Nitrospira sp. | reverse complement strand
GCATAAGTTTAAAAATATAAGCAGGGTAATATCTTTACCCTGCTTTTTTCGTCTTATCAGGTCTTTGACAACCTTATATCTCTGGCGGCTTCATCCAATCTGACTTGCCTCCTGAAAACTAATCTTTCTGCAAACGGAGTTTTAGTTTATCGCAAAAAGGCATAAAAATAGATGCTAAGCGATAAATTGATAACTCCTATAAAATTTCTTTAAGGAGGTAAATTAAAATGATTAAGAAAATAAGTATGATGGTAGTAGCAACATTAATTGTTACTTTTATGTGTGCGGATATAGGATTAGCAGCCACTTCCAAACTAGGGGATGTGCTGTTTATACATTCGCAGAATTATTCTGGGCTTAAGCCTACACCCATCATCAATGGGCAACCTACGTACGAAAGGCACAGGCTGTGGCTCTATCTAGCAGAAGCAAGACACTGGGACCCAAAAGGAAACTTGAAGACCATATGGTTTCGTCATGAACCTGGTGGTCCTGAGAGAATTCGTTTTGTAAACCAACTTCCTGGTAAATCTCACGGAGATACAAGAATCCTGGTAGGAGTGGTGTGTAAGCCCTCTAAATGTTACTCACGAGACTACCGTTACGTAGTAATTGCGAATAAAACAATATGCGTATATCCGACGACAAAGCATCGCAGGTAACATTAAGGATTAGAGGAGCATAAGAGGGCACACCCAAAATCTACAAAATTTGTTTAGAATTTTAGGAAGTGCCCTCTTATTTCTTTTCATAACTAAAGTTGTTACAAATTTTGTTATAATATAGAAACAAGGAGAGATAAAAATGAGTGAGCAAATTAAAGCACCAATGAGAATAAAAATCGTAGCAGGGCTAATGTTTATAGGTGGTTTATTTGTATTATTGTTGATGGGAGTTATCCCGATAATAGCAATAATAAAAAACGTACACTTCTATCACATAGAGTCTATAATGTACGAGAGGAAATCTCCAACAGTAGTAGATTTACTGAGAGAAACGCTGGTGCAGGGGAGGGATTATATATGGAGTTGGGAGATAGGATACGCAATTATGAGTCTATTGTCCATCATCGCGGCTATAGGATTATGGAAAATGAAGAAGTGGGGATTATTTGTTTCTTACTTTGCTCTTAGCGTATCAATTTCTATAACTACTATACAGGCTATAATAATTCTAATACTTAAAGAAGTGCCTGGTGTTATTGGTGTTGATTATCTCTCAGAGATAATATCCTGGTATGTTCCTCCAATTTTCATTGCTATTAGTATTTTATATTGTCTCTGGAGAAAACGAAGATGTTTTTCATGAATAATAAATATGCTGAAGCCGAACTCTCGTTTCTTTCGGTTACTCGGTGCTATCGCATCTGTGATAAGGACAGCAAAAAAATTGAGGCTTGAGGTGTTAGAATAAGAATGAGAAGACTGGAAGGGATTGTTAGAATAAAAAATTTTAAAAGAATAAGTTGCGTATTAATTTTATTAATAATAGCAACTGGAGTCTGTGCTTTACTCCTTCTTTTCTCTATTAATGAAGCAGGTAAAAAAGAGATACTAAAGGGTATTAAAGAAAAAGGAAATAGTCATTTATTATCTTTTGACTCCACATTCTTTACTCAAAGTGGAAAGGAAGGAGGGATATTATCTCATCACGATATTGCCTTGCTTAAAAGGATTCCTCAAATTGAAAAGATTGCTCTGTGGCGTTTTAAGAATATCTTTACTATAAAGATAGATAACATAGAATATCCACCTGAAGATGCATCTTATTCAGTGGCACCTGGAATGAGCGGAATTACACCTGAATTTAGAGATGTAATGGATATAGAACTTAAAGATGGTAGATTCATCAATAGAACTGATTTGAGTTACAAAAGAAGGGTTTGTGTAGTAGGAGGTAAATTATATGAGCGATTGGGAGGAGGAAAGATAATAGGGAAGACACTTATTGCTAATGTACCTATAGGAGATAGCGATGAAGAAGAGATAAGGCTTACTATAATAGGGGTTCTCCATAAAAAGATTCCCTTATTTGCCTCGGTACCAGATAGAGCCTTTATGAACATAACCCCTCTCTTGTTCAATGCTCTCAATAAATCTTCCGATAAAATTGAAGTTTCTAAATCTTTCCAAAAATACCAAAGAGTTTTCTCCAGTCTTGCAATAAATGACTCTCTATTCATCCCCTGGACTGTATGGATGGATTTTATGGAGGAGAAATATTTACTGTCTTCTTCATCTCTTCCACCATATACACAAATTCCTATAAAAGTGAGGATTCCTGAAGGTGAAGGGATAGGAAAATATGTAAAGGATGAAGAGTTTGCAAAATTAGAACAAGAGAGTCATTCTTGCTCTGATTCTGACTGTGAGCATTCTGCTTCCTCATTTTTGTATTATTTTCCTGAAAAAATAAAAGAGGTGTGTGATAAGATACGGAAGGTACTAAAAGAGAGATGGGGTAAGGATAAAATCTTCGCATTTACTTATAGTGGGATTTTTATTGATGAAATTGAAACTCAAGTAAGAGAATCAAATAAGTTGCTTGGAATAATCATGGCAGTGGCTTTACTCCTCTCAGGCACAATATTAGCCAGTACAATGCTTATCTCTGTACACAAAAGAGTAGGCGAAATCGGTATTCGTCGGGCTTTTGGGGCGAGAAAAAAGGATATATTTTTACAATTTATAGCTGAAGGTGCTGTGCTTTATTCTGTTGGAATAATAATTGGAATTGTGGTAGGGATTTTAGGCGATTACCTGATAGTATCCAAAATATTACACTGGGAATTTTCCATTCCTATCTATGGCATAATCATCAGCAGTGTATTTGTGTTTTTAGTAGGAATTTTAAGCAGTTTATACCCCGCTTTAAAAGCAGCCAATATTCCTCCTGCAGTGGCGGTAAGATATGAATAAAAAGATTATTGCTTTTACTTACCTTTTTTTTATTTTGCAACCAGATGCCTTTGCGATAAGTAATACCCCTGTGCACTCCT
>SBAY01000281.1 GCA_005239945.1 Nitrospira sp. | reverse complement strand
TCTATCAAAGGCTGTATGAAAAAAACTTTGTTAAAAAAACGAGATCTTGCAAGTTTGTATTACAGAGTAGCCACAAAGTTCACAAAGGTTTTAATTAATAGCAAAACACTTCCTTATCTTTGTGTCCTTTGTGGTTTCCTCCGTGCCCTCTGTGGTTTCTTTCAGATTCTTTCATATTTTATTTGACACTACCGGTGCAAAAAATTGCTTTTGCGTTTATTTTACCTATTCCACTATCCTGACCACCATCTCAGGTTTAATCCCTGAATTTTTCGTCATGATGGCAACAGAAAAGTCCTTAGTTACCTCAATTATTTTAGCCTCACCAACAATTGTCTCTGCATTATTTTTCTTATGAACAGCAAGCATTGTCCCTGCCTTCAGGTTACTTTCTAATCCACTATCTAGGTAAATTTTATTTCCCTCTATTCTGGTTATTTCTGCCTCCCATTTGTATTTATCCATCTCCTCAATGGCAACTTCGATAATTCTTTTTATCACCTTATTATTTGAAAGGTAAAGAGCCGAAGAATCCCAGTCTGGATTAAGTTTTTCGCGGTCTAAACCGGCTAATTTTTCTCCACTTAGCTTTGTGTCACTCTTGGTGCGAAAAGATTTGATTATTTCACCGGTATTTGGGTTACATAAATTTGTTTCTACCACAATCCAGGCATGGGTTACCTTTGGCCCTCTAAAACGGGCAGGCAATGCACGGTCATACCATTTAATTGCACTTACTTCGCCACATTTTAGGATTTTACCTCTAATTAGCAATTGTGCCCTTTCTCTTGTATCTTTTACCACAAAACGGTTGGTGTGAAATAAGGCGAATTTAAGTTGAGCGGTAAATATTTTACCACTTTGTGGATGAGCAGACTTCAAATTAACATCGAAGTCTGCTATCACTATCTTCTTCTTAGGGCCATAATACTCTTCCCCCTCGACTATAGACGGGACTATGAATAAAATGCCAACTAATATAAAAAAGTATTTGCTCACTTTTTGTTTTACTCCTTGGAAGAATGGGACTTATAGAACTCATAAGACGTAATGCCTCAGTTACCGGTTGGTACGCCATCAGTTATCAGATTACGATTACAATTTTGGATTTTGGATTTTGGATTGAGGAATCTTAATATCCTTAATCCAAAATCGAAAATCCAAAATTTCATTTGGTATTAACTGATAACTGAAGGATTACCATAAGACCTATATGACTCATTCCCAAATCCCGATACTTGTTTCATCGCACAGTATTTGCCGCACATCGTACAGCCTTCTGAGAATAAGGGAGGCACTTCCTTGAGATACTCCCTGGCCTTTTTGGGGTCAAGAGCCAATTCAACCTGCGCCTGCCAATCTAATGCCTTTCGTGCCTTAGCCATTCTGGTATCCCAATCTAACGCAGATAGTATTCCTTTGGCTATATCGGCGGCATGAGCCGCTATCCTTGAAACAATCACCCCTTCCCGGACATCCTCTACTGTTGGCAATCGAAGGTGTTCGGAAGGTGTAACATAACACAGGAAATCAGCCCCGTTAGCCCCAGCAATAGCACCACCAATTGCCCCGGTAATATGGTCATAACCGGGTGCTATGTCTGTTACCAGAGGTCCTAAGACATAAAATGGCGCCTCGTAACATAGTTTTTTTTCCAACAATACATTTGCCGCAATCTGGTTGAGCGGGACATGTCCTGGCCCTTCAATCATTACCTGAACATCTTTTTCGAATGCCCGTTTAGTTAGTTCGCCCAGAATGATTAATTCCTGAATTTGTGCTCGGTCAGTGGCATCCTTTAAACATCCGGGTCGCAATCCATCCCCCAAACTTAACACCACATCATATTCATAAGCGATATTTAAGATAGCATCGAAATGTTGATATAATGGATTTTCCTGTTGATGGAAGAGCATCCACTCGATTAAAAAAGACCCACCCCGACTGACTACCTCTATAATCCTCTCCTGGCTTTTCAGTCTTTCAATGATTTGTTGAGTTACACCGGCATGGATAGTCATAAAATCAACCCCATCCTTTGCCTGCTCTTCAATAACCTTTAGAATGGATTCAGCCGTCATCTCCATTATCGAACCTTTGGTATTGGCCGCCTCAATCGCCGCTTGATAAATGGGAACTGTTCCCAGGGGCACCTCTAAGTCCTCAAGGATTTGTCGTCTGATTGTTGTTATATCACCGCCGATGGACAGGTCCATCACCGCATCTGCTCCTGAGCTTATGGCACATTTAACCTTATTGAGTTCCTCTTGTGGATTGATAATACCTGGTGATGTGCCGATATTGGCATTGACTTTAGTCCGAAGTCCTTTTCCAATACCACATAGTTTGATGAGGTTTTTATGATTAGGATTATGTGGGACAACAATCGTTCCTTGAGCCAGTCCCTGTCGAATATATGTCGGCTCTACATTTTCAGTTTTGGCTACTTTTTCCATTTCCTCAGTGATAACATTTGCCTTAGCCTTAGCCTTTAAAGTCACTTATTTTGTCTCCTTGTAATGAGTTAGTAATTGGTGGAAATAATCGAGGAAATAGGGAATAGCCAATAGGGAAGTAGAGAATAGGGAAGAAGTTATGAAGAGGAGGGAAAGAAAGAATTCCTCTCTCCGCTATTCCCTATTGGCTATTCCCTCAAATTACTCAGCACTTGAACACTTACGCATTTTCTTTCTTCAATACCTTTAAGAAGGCATCCACTACCTCCGGGTCAAACTGAGTCCCAGAACCCTTTTTTAATTCTTTGGCGGCTTCTTCTTTAGTCAGTGCTTTTCGATATGGCCTATCTTTGGTCATAGCACCATAGGCATCTACTGCCTCGATAATAAGTGCCTCTTTGGGTATTTCATCCTTGCTCAGACCATCAGGATAGCCTTTGCTATCCAATCTTTCATGGTGATGGCGGATAGCATATATTATTTCCTTGGGGAAGGAAATTGATTTTAGAATTTCAGTTGAGATAAGCGGATGTTTTTTAATCACCTCAAATTCATCCTCGGTTAATCCACCTGGTTTAAGTAAAATTTCTTCCGGGATACCAATTTTACCCACATCATGGAGTAAGGTAGCCACTTTTATATTCTCTGCAGATACATCTGACATACCTAATTCCTTAGCAATTTCATAGGCATGTTTTGCCTTTTCCTCAGAATGACCTCCTATGTAGGCATCCTTCAGGTCTATAGCTTGGCTCAAATCCTGGGTGGCTGCTAATAACCCTTTCCTGACCGCTTCGAATAACCCTGCATTTTCGATAGCAATCGAGGCCTGGTCGGCAAAGGTAGAAAGCAGTTCTATCTCTTCTGATGAATATTGGTATGGTTTAATGGATAACACAGAAACTGTTCCAATCACCCTTTCCCGGATGGTTAACGGTACGGTTAATAATGAGGAGATATTGTCCCGGGCAAATTGAGGTTGTTCTTTTTTCACATCGGCACAAACAATAGGTTTCTTTTCTTGAGCTGAGGTAATAGCAAATTTTTCTTCGATCTGCAATTCCTTTGCATTCAAACCTATAGAGGCATGTGGAAGAAGTATATTTTCTTTTTTATCCACAAGTCTGAGAACACATTGTTTGGTATGTATTACCTCAGCAACTGCCTCGACAATCAAATTTAAAACCCGTTCGATACCCAGGGTAGAAAGGATGGTTTTACCTATTTTAGAAAAGGTGGTTAATTCAGATGCCTTGTGTTCCAGTGCCTGATACAATTGAGCCTCTTCTATGACAATAGTGGCCTGCAGGGCTAATGTAGAAAACATATTCAAATCATCCTCTGTAAAGTCCCGTCCTTTACTGCGGTTGACATTAAATACACCCATTACTTCATTTCTAAGCACCAATGGTAAAGACATAGCGGATTTCAACCCTTCTCTATGCAGTAGGTTGATAAAGTGAGCGTCATCGATATTATGGGTCAACCGCAGTGGTTTATTCTCCTTAGCCACATAACCGGCAATCTCTTTACCTAATTTGATCTTTTTACCTTTAATTGCCTCTTTGGTCATCCCATAACCGGCTTTGACATACAACTCATCCCTTTCTTTATCTATGAACATAATCGAGCCTGAATCTCCCTCTAAAACCGTAATCGTCGTATAAAGGATTAAATCCAATAATCTATCTAAATCCAGGGTAGAGGTAATCGCCTTGCCGATATGGGTGATAGTAGATAATTCGGCTACCTTGTGTGTAAGTTCATGTTGCTGGGTGCATAATGAAGAAATGGTTTTGGCAATCGAATAGAGTAACTCACCGGCGGCATAAATCCTATTTTCCGGAAATCTCTTGATATCCGAGGCGGCTTCCATTAATTCATCCGGGTCAATGCCCAGTGATTCGGAGATAATTTTAATCCTCTTATGGTCAATTGGGCTGAATATCTGTGTTCCCACTATCTCGATAGAACCCATGGGTGTATTTTCCACGATGATTGGCGCCACAAAATGGGCTAATCCAGCAAAACAATAGTATGCCTTTGGTCTATTATCCCGCAAACTATCATTTTCAATGCGCATACTGAATCGTCTGCATCTGTTTTTACCTTCAGGACAGCCTTGAATTAAACTACAAAATTTATTCAATTCAACGGATTTAGTTACCGGGTTGCCATTGAGGTCTAATATGGAAACCGACATACCGATAGCCTCGGTAAAATTATCCTGAATCCTTTGCAGGATATTCTGATCAATATAATCAAGTAGGGTTAAACTCGGGGTTAAAAACTTACTTATTTCTCTTCGTTCTTTAAGTAAATCTAATGCCTTTGTTTCTTTTGGCAGTGTAAAATAAAATGTACTCCCCTTCTCAGGCTCACCCTCTGCCCAAATTTCACCACCATGTGCCTCGACTATCCCTTTAGCTAAGGCTAATTCTAACCCATGACTTTCATAAATAGGTGCTGTCATAAAAAATTCATCGAATATACGCTCATAATCCTCTTTGGGTAATCCCTTACCTGTATTGAAGACCCCAACCTGAAGACAATCACCCCATTCCTTTACCTGGATAGTTACTTTACCTGATTCCTGAGAGAATTTAATCGCATTAGCTATTAGATTTATTAACACCTGACGGATTCTTTCTGCATCAGCAGGTATATCTGAAATATCCTTGGGTATATTACTTTCTAAGGTAATATTTTTTTGTCTGGCCGCCGGCTTTAAAAATGTCATTATCTCCTCTATCAAAATCGGGATATTGGTCAATCTTATATCTAATTCCTGCCTTCCAGAGGTCATCATTGAGTGGTCTAAGAGATTGCAAACCAAACCATTAAGTTGCTCCAACGATTTATCGATGTTAAATAAGAATCTTTCCTGTTGAGGATTTGTTTCACCAAAGGCCTTATCCAGCATAAGGTCAATAGCACCTTTTATCGTCGTCAATGGAGTCCGTAGTTGATGGGTGCAATTATAGACAAATTCGGATTTTCTTTGATTGGCTAAGATTAATTCTTTGTTCTGATTCTTTAATTCCTTGTTTTGCTGTTTCAGGAGATTAACCAAATATAGATAAAAGACAGCAATATAAGCAGATAATGGCGCCCAAACAATAAATATATACCCGGCACCTTCCTGATAGGCTAAATAACTGATAAGCAAGATAATCAGCAGTAAAAGCACCATAACCACATCGGCTAACTTAACTATTTTTTCCGGCTCAATTGGTTTTAATTTAATTCTTCTTTTCATGATTTTTCTTCCTCCTTTCTTTAGAGAATAGGTCGAGCCTTCTGCAAAATTCATAACCTATTGATTTTTAATAGGTTATGTGAAAATTTTCCTTGACTTTTCCTCCATGCTATGATATAATATAAGTTATTG
>SBAY01000248.1 GCA_005239945.1 Nitrospira sp. | reverse complement strand
AGACACAGGCGAAGCCTACCCTTTTTAAATTAACATACCATCTTGTACACAAATCGTACCTTAAAAAGAAAAACCCTGAAAATTTACTCTTCAGAACTGGTCTGGAAAAATTTCACTTGACAATATAAGTTGATTTATGATATATTTTATGTATTAAGGGAGGGGAAAAAGAATGCAGTTTTTAGAGCCATTGGATTCTATCCTTGGACAACGCTCCAAGGTGAAGATTTTACGGTTCCTTTTTGACCAACCAATAGAATTGACAGGCCGTGAGATTTCGAGGAAAGTTGGTCTGTCTCATCTTAAAACCCATCAGGTGCTTCGTGAATTTTCTCAACACGGTCTTACTATCTCCAAAACTATCGGTAAGGCAATATTATATAAACTCAATGAAGACAATATGCTTGGTCGTGATATCTTAAAAGCCTTATTTCGGGCGGAAAAAGAATTAGTATTAAAACTTACCGGGTTATTAACTAACAGATTACGCGTCTTTGTAGAATCAATAGTTTTATATGGTGATATTCTACAAAATGGAAATGGCTCAAATTCCGACATCGAATTTCTGCTAATAATTCGCGATGATATGAATTTAAAGGCCGTAGAACAAGGATTAGAATATACTCAAGAAGAAGTGAAAAGGACATTTGGGAATTCTATCATGGCAAAAATATGGTCTATTAGTGAACTTCGTGAAAGATATGCCCAAGAAGATGAATTTGCAATGGCAATATTAAATTCAGGCAAACTTATTTATGGTAAGGAATTAATTGATGTTATCCGCAGTGGGCATTGGAGTATTTAACTTCAATTCAGACATTAGACCATAGACTAAAGACTAAAGTCGTAAGCGATTAGCCAGAATCTTAAGCTTTCAATTTCTGGATGAGACAGGTGTTCATCCATTATCTTTTTCTCCATCTGAAAGCTTCCGACTGAACGCTGAATATTTACGACTTAAGTCTGATGTCTAAAGTCTGAAGTCTAATGTCTGAATTGAAGGTATTTAACATAAAGAAAGCCTACTACTGTTAACTGAACGATTCATCTATGCCGCATCAATTTTCATTTTGACTTTTTGACAGGATTAAGCAGGATTAACAAGATGTAAGGGTTATAGGATACGGAATTTCTAATGCAAACGCCCAAAACGGTGGAAGAAAACATTTTCTCCACAGTATTTTAAAAAACCCATAAACCGTGATTGTTAAAAAATCCTATTTATCCTGTAATCCTGTCTAAGATGAGAATTGCTGTCTGTGCCGAAAATTATCTTGACAAAAACCATTTTTTGATTTATAATGGATTCATAATCAATTTGAAAAAAGGAGGTGTTTTGAAATGATAGAGTTTGGGTCAGGATTGTTGATATTTGGGGTGGTGCTGTTAATTAGCGGGATTAAGATTTTGAAGGAGTATGAGCGGGCAGTAGTATTTAGATTAGGAAGGATAGTTAATCCTCGGGGACCAGGGATTATCTATGTTATTCCCGGGTTTGAACAATGGAATAAAATGGATTTAAGAACTATCACTATGGATATTCCACCACAGGAGGTAATTACCAAGGATAATGTTACTATCCGGGTAAATGCGGTCTGCTATTTTCGGGTAATTAATCCTTCGGATGCAGTAACTAAAATCACTAATTATAGTTATGCCACCTCTCAAATTGCCCAGACAACCTTAAGAAGTGTTCTTGGACAATCAGAATTGGATGAATTGTTAGCCCAACGAGAGAAGATAAATCAGGAGTTACAACGAATAATCGATGCTCAGACAGAACCCTGGGGAATAAAGGTAAGTGTGGTTGAGGTAAAGGATGTTGAATTACCTGAGACAATGAAACGGGCTATGGCAAAACAGGCAGAGGCAGAACGGGAAAAACGGGCTAAAATTATCCATGCAGAAGGTGAATTACAGGCATCGGAGAAATTATCTCAGGCGGCGGCAGTAATAGGTAAAGTGCCAACAGCTATTCAACTAAGATATTTACAAACCTTAACTGAAATAGGCACTGAAAAAAATACGACGGTTGTCTTTCCAATACCCATAGATTTTATTCAACCTTTATTGAAATTAGTGGAAAAGAAGGAAGGCTGAAGGGAGGAAGGGAGGAAGATGGGAAGGTAGGAAGATGAGAAGATGGGAAGGAGAATCACCTTTCCTCTTTTCTACCTTATCTTCCTTGTTTCTCTTCCTAACGGAAGATAAATGATTTCCTTTGAAGATGCCAAACGAAAAATATTAGAAGGTATCATTCCGGTTAAAGAAACTGAGGAAATTAAAGTCCTCTCTTCCTTAAATCGTATTTTATCCTCGGATATAATTGCCTCTTTTGATATCCCACCGCATAATAACTCAGCTATGGACGGTTATGCCCTCCGCTATGAAGATATTAGCCAGACAGAAGAAGTTAGATTAAAGGTAATTGGGGAGTTACCTGCGGGTAAATCCTTTGATAAAGAAATTAAACCCGGAGAAGCCTTAAGAATTATGACTGGTGCACCTATGCCCAAAGGGGCAGATACCGTGGTTATTCAAGAGGTAACATTGATAGATGGTGATTGGATAAGTATTCCACCCAAAGCAGCTAAATTGAATGCTAATGTCCGATTTCAAGGGGAAGATATTAAAAAAGGTGAATTGATACTTCAAAAAGGCACACGCATCAGACCTCAGGAAATGGGGTTGTTAGCCTCTATGGGGCATGGAATAATAAATGTTTATCGCCAATTGAAGGTTGCCATTATCTCTACTGGAGATGAACTTCTCTCTATTGGAGAAAAACGGACAGGAGGGAAGATATACGATAGTAATCGCTATAGCTTGTATGGGTTATTAGCCGCTCTTGGTGTAGAAATAATCGATTTAGGTATTGTCAAGGATGTGCGGGATTTGATAGAGGCAAAATTCAAAGAGGCATCTGAACGGGCAGATGTAGTTATTACCTCAGGTGGGGTATCGGTAGGTAAGTATGATTTAGTCAAAGAAGTAGTAACCTCCCTTGGCAAGGTAGAATTCTGGCAGGTGAATATAAAACCCGGCAAACCACTTTCATTTGGTAAAATTGGTAATTGTTATTTCTTTGGTCTGCCGGGTAATCCGGTTTCCGTAATAGTTAGTTTTATTAAATTTGTCCGTTGTGCCCTTTTAAAATTGGCTGGTTGCCATGGGTATGATAAAATTACGCTGTTTAAAGCAAAGGCTAATTTTCAGATGACTAAAAAAGAGCCTCGCTTAGAATGGCTCAGGGGAATACTTTCTTATGAAGAAGATGGGTGGGTGGTTACGACTACCGGACAACAAGGTTCCGGCATACTTACCTCTATGATTTTAGCTAATTGCTTGATTCAAATTTTGCCCGTTCAAAAGGAAATTACAAAAGGCGACGAGGTGTGGGTAGAACCGTTAGAATGGATTTGAGGGGAAAAACCTTTTGAAAGTGGTTTAAAACCACACAGGTTTTTCCCCTCAAACTCCCCTTTTCCAAAACTTTTTAACCACAACTAATCTTTGGGATGTATTACATCCCAAAGATTAGTTGTGGTTAAAAAGTTT
>SBAY01000239.1 GCA_005239945.1 Nitrospira sp. | reverse complement strand
TAAAAGATGATGGAACAGGGATAAACCAGGCTTCTATGGTGATGACGGTAGATGGGGGGACGGTAACACCTAACATTAGCGGTAATAAATATGACTATACCCTTAATTACAACCCAGCAGTAGATTTTAGCTTTGGTCAGGTAGTGATAGTAGAAATTTATGCACAAGACCTTAACACTGTTCCACGCAGTATTCAGGAGGCATATACCTTTACCACAGGCATAGATAATTACCCACCAAACTCAACAATTACTCCCCTGTTTCCTGACCCAACCATGGATACGACGCCATCATTTACCGGCTCGGCAGTGGATATTTTGAGCAATGTAATTAAGATCGAATATCGTGTAGATGGAGGGATGTGGCAGGATGTCGATACATTTACCCCGGCTCATATCGTCAATTATTCTTTTACTATCACCCCACCACTATTACAAGGCAATCGTCTGGTAGAGGTACGGGCAATGGATGACCAAGGCAATACTGAGACTACTTATGCGGCAGAACCCTTTGTGTTAGATACTACTTTACCTGCCGCACCTACGGGTGCAAATATACTTTTTTATCCATTGGAATATGGCACCCAGACGGCTATGCACCTGATCTGGAATGCCAACACTGAACCTGATATAGCCGGGTATAATATTTACCGCAGTAGTAGTGAGATGAAGAAGATGAATACCGGTTTAATAACTAATACTGTTTATCATGATACAGGGTTAGAAGTGGACAAGGAATACATCTACCAGGTAACTGCGGTAGATTGGGCAGGTAATGAAAGTAACAAATCGAATGAAATTAAATTCGTTCCTACCTGCCTTTATGGGCAATCACTTGAGATATATTGTGAATCATTTATTCGTGGGGCTACGGGTAAGGTGAAGGTGAAATTTATCAATTATGGTCTGGCAACCTTGAATGTTTATACCTCACGCAATAACAGTCCAGTAGATGACCTTATGATTTATGTTAAGACCCTTGATGGTAGAATACTTGGTGAGGGTAAAATTTATCAGTATGATAGCCAGACGATTAAGTATCCAGACTATTCTTATGCACAGGTGCAGCCGCAGTCCAGCTTTATGTTTGCACCAATAACTATTCATCTGCCTGGCGATACACCGGATAATGTTATAGTAGAGGCAGTAATTCAGAAGAGTCATTATGACCTGCGGCCATCTATGAATGGGCCTATATTAAAGGCAATGGTAATGTATCCTGTTTCCGAGCCAGATTATTTGATTACCGCTGATACAGATAAGGATGTATATGACCAGGGAGAGGTAGTAACGATATCCGGTGTGGCTACAGATTCGGAAGATGGGAGGACACCAGTATCTGGGGCATTAGTCAAGATTGGTATTAAAACAAAAGGGATAGCCAGATACAGTAAGGTGTATGCAGATACAAATGGCAGTTATACATATAAATTTACCCCTATATCGGGAGAGGCAGGGAAATATACCGTCTGGGCAGTGCATTCGGATGTTCTTGCTGAGGAATGTGATGCAACATTTATTATCTTAGGGCTGGCTATAAAACCAAAGAATACAGGACTCATAATGTCAAAGAATGCTGTGGAATATATCGATATAACACTCCATAATACAGGTGAGACACCTCTTACTAATGTAGGTTTAAATATTATCGATACGGCCCAGGGAGATGGAATAACAGCAAAAGGAACACCTTCTTCGATGAATTTAGAACCCGGTAAGGAAGGAAAGGTTAGAATCGAGGTTAGTGCTGGGATAAATGCCGCATCTTCGGCTATGTTTGACTTGATAGTTACTGCTAATGAAGGGGCTATTAGATATGGGTCGTTGGCAGTTCAACTTAAAGAAGCCCTTCCTATTGGTCAATTAAATCCATATCAGATAACAAAAGGTATGAAGTCAGGCGATGAGGTAATCGAATCGATATCCGTTATTAATGCTGGCTATAATATCCTGACAGAAGTCATAGTAGGAACCCCAACCTTACCCTGGATATCGATTATTACTGATACATCGCTGGGAGATATTGCTCCACTGGGCAGCAAAACCTTTAATATTAAAATTCATCCGCCAGACACACTTTCTACCGGTCAATACCTGGATAAAATTGATATAACTTCAAGTAATCACGAGACCTTATCTGTTGATATAAATATTCTTATTACTACATCCCGGGTAGGTAGGGTATTATTCAATATAAGGGATATATTTGGCAAGCCAGTAGGCACGGCAGCGATTTCTGCGGCCAGTCAGGAATTAAAAATGGTTACATTTTCAGGTAAAACTGATGTTGATGGTAAAGCAAATATCGAAAATGTTTCAGCAGGCAAATATACCTATTGGCTTTCTGCTTCAGGGTTTAATAATACCGGTGGGAACCTTACCGTAGAACCAGGCATAGATAATATAGTAGAGGCAACTATGACCACGGTGTTGATGGGAATAGAGTGGACAGTTACACCTACTACTATAGAGGATGAATATGAGATTAAGATTAAATCTACCTTTGAGACCAAAGTGCCTGCACCAAGGATAGTTATTACCCCACCAGTATTATCCTTTGTCATTCAACCGGGTAAAAGTGCAGATGCAGAATTGACCATACACAACTTTGGATTGATTTCCGTATTTAATTTCGAAATTCTACCTAACTCTAAGCCACCAATAATAATAGAGGCATTAACTCCGCTTATTCCGGAGATAAAAGGTAATAGCACCGTTACTGTGCCTATCAAGGTTACCGTATTGACTCATGCATCACCATGGACACCTATGTGCAGACCTTACGAGGAGGTTATAAGCTATGATGCGGAAGATTATATATGTTACAATGAAGATGGAACCGTAAAATCGAGACATCAGATGGGCATAGCCAGTACACCTGTAAGGGTAAAAACAAGCCATGCGGATCTGGGACTTAGTGATTATGTATTTCACCGCAGAAGATATATAAACTGTCCTGGGAGGGAAGATCATACTCCGAATATTAAACTTGTTGTTTGCAATAAGGACACTGAAAATGTTAATTTTTGTGACTGCGGCCGACTGAGGATACAAATGTTTGGTATAGTACCCTTTTTGAAGAGCGTGATAGAGGCTATTGATTCTCTGCCCAATATATTAACTGATCCTGTTGCAGTACAAATGGCCCTGCAGGCTGGTGTGGATGTGGTTTCGATAACTAACGATCTTGTAGCTGTTAGCAACGGGATAAAGAATACCCTTCTAAGGGCAGTTGAAGCAAGCGGTGAATGTCCTGATTTGACGGGGTTGGATAGTCAGATAGAAACACTGAAGGAAACAGTACTAAGATTTGGGCAGGAGATGGCGAACTTTGTCATGCAGAAATACACATCGGCAATAATAGGTGCTGGTAATGAGATTGCTATATTTCAAGATCAAACTATTCCTCCCGGACAATGCACATATGTAGAAATTTCGGGCAATACCTCTCAATTCTTTGGTGCAGGTGGGGCTTCATTTGCGGTCAGGCGGGGTAATGGTGAGTGTTGTTCATATAATATATCTATTACTGACTCTACCTGGATATGCAGTGAGACAGTTGATAGGATAATTGAGACAATTTATAATTGGATTCGTGGTTCAGGAAGAGGAACAAGACTAGTTGGATTTGAAGGAGATTGTTGGTGGTGGTGGTGTGGTGGTTTATATACAGGTAACGCTGGATGCCCGGGCGGTATGAAGAGAGTGCCGGTTAAGTAAGAATGGAAAATAGAAACTGGAAACTGGAAACAAACTGGAAATTAGAAGGAAAACATAGATGCGACTCCCTTTTCTTTTTCTAATTTCTATTTTCCAATTTCTAATTTCAAACCGCTTTTTAAGAGGTTTCAAATGAGTAAAGCAACTAACATATTACAGAAATTAATAATTATATGGGGACTGAGTGTCCCTTTCCTCTTTACTGCACCAATAGGAGTGGAATCTACGGAGATATGTGTTCAGGTTAAACTTGAGATACTTCAGAAGGTTACGCTGGAGCGAGAGGCATTTGACGCCAGACTTAAGATGATAAATAATTTAGAATTAGACCCGTTAACTAAGATAGGAGTTGAGGTGCTTATCAGGGATGAAGAAGGTAACCCGGTTAAGATTGCTACTCCAGAGTCGCAAGACGAAGAGGCACTATTTTTTATAAAGATAAGCAATAAGGAAAATATCGAGGCGATAGATGGCACAGGAGTTATCAGCCCGGCCGGCAGTGCAGTTGTCCACTGGCTTATAATCCCTACTATCAAGTCTGGCGGAACACATTCAACAGGTAAGAAATATTATGCTAAGGCACATATCTATTATTCTGCTGGTGAGGTTGACCTGGACTTTGAGACATGGGAAGAAGAGTTTACGGTTAAACCACAACCAAAACTTGTGTTGAATTATGCTATGCCATGCGGGGTCTATGGTGATAATCCTTTCACCGAGAATGTTATTGAGCCACCTATTCCATTTAAATTAGCAGTTCGGGTATCGAATGTTGGGTATGGGACAGCAAGAAATTTAAGTATCGAATCTGCCCAGCCAAAAATAGTCGAGAATGAATTAGGGTTGCTAATCGATTTTAAACTACTTGGCTGCTGGGTTAATGGCGAATCCAAGCCTAATGACCTGAAGATAAACTTCGGCGATATTCCACCTAACAGTGCCAAAATAGGGATGTGGGATATGATAAGTACCCTAACAAGCACATTTACCGAGATGAGTGCTACTTTTACTCATAAGGCTAAATTAGGTGGTGCTTTGACATCATTGATTGATAGCGTTGCTACCTCGACACTGGTACATATTATAGTGATGGATAATCCAGGTAATGATGCCTTCCTTGATTTGTTAGTCTCATCATCCAGGGAAAAAAAGGAGTCCCCTATTCCTGATAATATATTAGCCTCAGATGGGACGGATATGCCAGTTAAATATGTTGGCACACCCACAGTTACATCAGTAAGCGGTGGCTTACAGGTAGATGTCCCACCACCAGGTAGCTGGCTGTATGTAGAGGTTCCTGACCCGTATCATAACAATCAAACCAATATTTCCATAGTTCGTTCTGACGGTAAGATTTTAAATAGCAATAACTATTGGCTGGCAGGTAATAAGATTTGCTTTGTCGATGATGGGGCTAATACTACTTATTACATCAGGTATTGCCATCTGGATACCGAGCCACCTCAAACAACTATTACACCACTTCTACATAAACGAATCAATAATAAAAGACCAACATTTACCGGCACATCCACCGATTTACTTAATAATGTAGTGGATATCGAATATCGGATAGACGGAGGGAGATGGCGGGATGTTAATCCATTTAAACCTGCTTTAAAAGTGAATTATATCTTTACTACACCAGAGTTAAACGATGGGACGCGGACAGTAGAGGTAAGGGCAAAGGATGCCGCTGGCAATATCGAGGAGACAGCGAAGGAAACCTTTACAGTGGATACTGCACCACCATATACCTGCTGCCATAACCCAGCTAAAAATGCCATAGGTGTGCCAGTAAATACAGATATTGTCCTGCATATACTTGATGATATTACTGGAGTTGACCAATCTACTATTGTTATGAAGGTAGAAGGAGCAATAGTTACCCCGATAATTACTGGTAATCCTTCAGCATATACCCTTACTTATAATCCGCCAGTCGATTTTGGCTATAGTCAGGTGGTAAATATAGAAGTTATCGCTAAAGACCTGTGTATGTGGCCTAATACTATGCAAGAAACATATAACTTTACTACTCAGATGGATATGGAAGCACCCAATACTACAATTATCCCCTTGAGTCCTGACCCAACTACAGATACTACACCTACATTTACGGGTAATGCTGCTGATACCTTAAGCATGGTAGTAAATATCGAATATCGGATAGATTATGGTCTATGGACAGATGTTGACCCGTTCACAGCGGGATTAAATGTTGCTTTTAGCTTCACCACGCCAATATTAAACGATGGAACTCATACCGTAGAGGTGAGGGCAAAGGATGAGGTAGGGAATTGGGAGACAGGTTATGCAAGAGATAGTTTTGTAGTCTATTGCCCGCCAGGAACACCAACTATTACTTCACCAGCAGATGGAGCAAAGATAGGCAGTAACAGTGTTGGTATGGCAGGAACTGGCAAGCCGGAAGCTAACTTTCTGCTCTATGTAAACGGCAGCCAGACTACTATCGGTACTATTTCAGCCGGTGGTACCTGGACAACCACAATTATACTTGTAGATGGAACATACACCCTGACTGCACGGATCAAAGACTGGATGGATACTATGAGTCCGGAGAGTTTAGCCGTGCAAATAGAGGTAGATACCATCGCACCAGGCACTCCATCTATCATTTCACCTGCCTCAAATACAGTATTGGCTACTTCTACCTTTGAGGTAAGAGGAACTGGCGAAACTAACACCACTTATGAACTTTATGTCAGCGGTAGTTTGACTGCTACCGGTGATGTAATGTCCACCTGGACAACTACCCTGACACTTATGGATGGAGTCTATGAGTTAAGTGCAGCAGTAAAGGATAAAGCGGGAAATAGGAGTCCTTTGAGTGAGTCTATTACAATTATAATAGATACTGTCCCACCTGGAACACCGAGTATTACTTCACCAACAAATGGTTCGATAACCAATTCTGCTACCCTGACCGTGACAGGTACGGCAGAGGCAAATGCAACCTATACACTTTATATAAATAATAATCCAGCGGTTATTGGAACTGTCTCGGTAAATGGTATCTGGCAGACACAGGTAACATTAACAGATGGAATCTACACCCTTACTACTACATACCAGGATTGGGCAGGCAACATTAGTCCACAAAGCCTGCCGGTCATCATAGAAATAGATACCCAATCACCATCTACTCCAACTATTACTTCGCCAGCAGATGGTGCGGCAATAAATACGGCTGATCTTAGTGTAATCGGCACTGGTGAAGCAAATATTACTTATACGCTCTATGTAAATGGTACCCCAACAGCCACTGGTGAGGTTTTAGCCAATGGCGTCTGGCAAACATTGATTACCCTATCAGACGGCACATACAGCCTGGGTGCGGAAGTTAAAGACCGGGCCGGAAATATTAGCCCGCCATGCCCACCCACCTTGATAGAGATAGATACTGTATCACCGGGTATCCCAACTATTACTTCGCCTGCGGATGGGGCGGCGATAGGTAGCTCTACCTTTGGTGTAGCAGGCACAGGGGAACCGCAGGCTGTTTGTACGGTTTATGTAAATGGTGTGCCGGCCGGTACGAGCACAGTGGCATCCGATGGCACATGGCAGAGACTCCTTACCCTGGTTGATGGCAGTTATACTTTGACTTGCCGGGTTGAAGACCGGGCTGGAAATATTAGCCAGCCATGCCCGGAAGTCAGGATAGAAATAGATACTATGCCACCTGGTATCCCAGCTATTACTATACCAGAAAATAATGCGGTAATATCTACGGCTACCTTTGAAGTGCAGGGCAGCGGTGAGGGTGAAATATACATTCTTTATGCTAATGGCAGCCAGACTGCTGTGGGGACTATTTCAGCCGGGACATGGCAGACAACTATTACCCTGCCTGATGGACCATATAATTTAACCTGCATAGTTAAAGACAAAGCTGGTAATATCAGTCCACAAAGTCTGCCAATTTCAATAAAGGTAGAAACTACCCTGCCAGGAACACCTACTATTACTTCACCTTTAAATGGTGCCGTAATCGGGACTACTACCTTTAGCGTAATAGGTAGTGCAGAGGCTGATACTATTTACACCCTTTATGTAAATGGCAGCCCTACTACTGCGGGCAATGTTTTATCTAATGGCATCTGGCAAACTACCGTTACCGTGACAGAAGGAACACATAATTTAACAGCGATAGTTAAGGATTGGGTAGATAATTCAAGCCCACAAAGTTCACCTGTTATGATAACAGTAGATATTACATCACCTGGCAGTCCTACTATTACTTCACCCCAAAATGGTGAGTTGATTGGTATTATTTCTGATATTAGCATAAAGGGTAATGGAGAGACAGATACTACCTACCTGCTTTATGTAAATGGTAGTTTGACTGCTGCTGGTAGTATTACCACAGGAGGTAAATGGGAAACTGCGGTAAGATTTGAAGATGGGACATACACCTTGAGTGCAAAGGTTAAAGATAAGGCAGGTAATATTAGTCTGGAAAGTTCAGGTGTAACGATAGTAGTGGATACTACAGCGCCGATAGGGACTCCAACTATTATTTCACCATTAGACGGAGCGATAGTTAGAAGTGCTGTTTTTGAGGTAGTGGGGACAGGGGTGTCTGATGCCTTCTGGGTCCTTTATGTAGATGGAAACCCATTGAAAAGTGGAACTGTAGCCAGTAACTGGACTACTACCGTTACATTACAAGATGGTTCTCATACCTTGTTTGCCAGACTTCGTGATAAGGCATACAACTACGGCCCAAAGAGTCAAGAGCTAAAAATAACTATTTCTGCCCCACCCGGCACACCAACTATTACTATGCCACTAACTGATGCGATAATAGGGACATCGACATTTGAAGTGCAAGGCACTGGTGCTGCTAATACTACCTACATCCTTTATGCTAATAGTAACCAGATATCCTCTGGTAGTGTATCTTCTGGTGGCACATGGGCAACTACAATTACCCTTACAGACGGTTCTTATTCATTGACGGCAAAACTTAGGGATGTAGAAGATGACATCAGCCCGGAAAGTATCCCCGTGAATATCACCGTAGATACTATCTCACCATTCACATCAGACCACAATCCAGCACCAAATGCGGTAGATGTGCCAGCAGATACTAATATCGTCCTTCATGTAAAAGATGCTGGGGCAGGAGTAAATAAAACAACAATTACCATGAAAGTAAATTCTATACAAATACTACCTACCATCGATGGGACACCTCAGGATTATACCCTTACTTATGACCCATTCTTTGATTTTAATGATGGTGAGATTGTAAATGTTACTATTGATGCTGAGGATGTTGCTGGCAATAAATTACAACAAACATATTCATTTATGATAGAATCCATAGCTGTTACACAAGTAAATATCCCCATATATCCAGGCTGGAATTTAATCGCCTTACCATTAATGTCAACCACTACCTATACCGCAGAAAGACTTGGGGATGAGATAAATAATCAAAATGGCAATGTAACTATTATCCAGGGATGGGATGGTAGTGGCTGGCAAACTCACTTGATTGATCAACCTTTCGGTGATTTTAATCTAGAGATAGGCAAGGGATATTTTGTCTTCAATAATAATTATACTAACTGGCAGGTATCAGGCATTCCGATACATACCTTAAGTATCGCATTTAATCCTGGCTGGAATTTGATTGGTATTCCACTTTATGCAGTGAATTTAGTAGATACTGCCGAGAGTATGGGTAAGGAGATAAACGCTCGTAATGGTGGAGCAAATATCATTCAAGCATGGGATGGCTCAGGCTGGATGACTCACTTAATTAATATGCCTTTTGGGGACTTTGATATAGATAAAAGTACTGGATATTTCATTTATGCAACTAAAAGTAGCAGATGGTCACCAAACCAGATAATGATAACAATAAGTGCAAGAGAAGGGACCATTTCCTGGAAAACAGCAGAACAATGCACGGCACGAATTAATTACGGCACAACTACACAATTAGGCATTACTGCTTATGATAACAATAAAGATTATAATCATGCGGTTAATATTACTAATTTACAACCTGGTACTACTTACTATTATGAGATTGTCTGTGATGGGGTAGTGGATAATAATTGTGGTAGTTATTATTACCTTATAACTCTACCAGAGCTTTAATAGTAGTCAGGTGTTGAGCCACAAACCTGCGATAAACATCAGTTTTATGATATAGGGAGGTCAATTATGAGTGTTGCAGAAAGAATATGTCAAGATTTACAAAAGTTACCTAAACCCTTTCAAGTAGAAGTATTTAATTTTGTTAAATACCTTGAATCAAAAGTAGAACGCCAAACAGATGAACTTACATGGTCGAATTTATCACTATCCCTGGCAATGCAGGGCATGGAAGATGAAGACGGTTACAGCTATACTACTGAAGATTTGAAGGAAGTATTTTCATGAAAAAGTCAGGACAAATAGTTCTCTTTCGTTTCCCTCAAGTCAATCAGTTGTACGGAAAGTTACGACCAGCTTTGTTGATTGGTAAACTTCCGGGTCCGTATGATGATTGGCTTATATGTATGATTTCATCACAGATACGACATTATGTTGAAGGATTTGACGAAATTATAGATGAAGATGCTTCTGATTTTGTGGGTTCTGGTTTGAACATTGCAAGCGTCATTCGAGTTGGACGCCTTGCTGTAATTGAAGGAAAAATATTATTTGGCTCCATAGGAGAAATTGAATCAGAAAGACTGCGACGTATCAAGACAAAGATTGTAGATTGGCTTATAAAAACCTAACCATACGCTACACCTGACCCTCGTTTCACTCGGGCAGGTGAAATTGGTCGTTATAGGGCAGGCATTTTTACTAATACTGATAGGGTTCAAAAATGGGCTGATTCAGGGTAACACTTTAGTACCTGAACTATCCCGGATTTTACCCTTTCCTGTGGTGAATTATTGAAAATGAAATTTAACTGGATAGTGCTAATAAGCTTATGTATAACTAATACTGTTTTTGCTCAACCGGTAATCGAATTATCGAACAAGGTATGGGATTTTGGGACAATTACCGAAGGGGCAAAAATATCGAATCTATTTTCGATAAAGAATACTGGTAATGAGCTATTAAAAATTGATGATATAAATACTTCCTGTGGCTGTACGGTGGCTTTACCCGGGGCAACACTAATTAAACCAGGAGCTAATACAGACCTGCGGCTAATCTTTGATTCTTCTAAACGAAAAGGCGAACAGAAAAAATATGTGGAGATAGAATCGAATGACCCGAATAATTCTGTAATAACCCTTACAATTACTGGCTATGTTGAAAAAGGGACTGAAAGCAGAACCTCTGACGAGGGAATAGATGTAAGATTAGAAGTAGGAAATGCTGATAGAGATGGACCCTGGATGCCAGAAATAGAATTACGAAAAATAGAGCCTGTATACATCAAACCTGTTAAGCATCTGGTAATATTTTATTTAAGAGATATTGCACCTGATGATAAGACAGTTACTATGATTAAGAATGCAGGAGAAAGCATAGAGGGAAAGGCTATTTTAAGATTAGCGATAGGGAACCTGGGCGAAAAGAAAACAGAGTTGATGGTAGAAAGATTGAATGCGATTAAATGTGATGCCTTGATACTGGCAGGAAATGGAGATAAGATAAATAAGGAACTGGCTGAACAGCTAAATTTTCCTGTTTGCCCAACTCAACAACCGTATATTATCAAGGATTTTAAACGACTTAAGGTAGGAATAATTGCCTCAGTCGCTATTGAGCAATACATGGTAGAGTTAAAACGAAAAAGCGACTTGATTGTTGTTATAAATGATATTAATTTAGAGCAGGCAAAGAAATTAGCTTCTGAGGTGGAAGGAATAGACATTATCATTGCCTCAGAGGGTGAGGAATCGCCCATAAAAATAGGGAAAACTATTATTGCACCTGGTGGTAAGGTTGGCAAACTAAAGATATTTTTAGATATAACCCGAGAAATCATTGGTTATCATGGGAAGGTGCTTGCGGGGGAATTGTAAGTTGAAATCAAAATGTAAAAAGGGTTCAAGGGGTTAAGGGGTCGAGGGGTCAAGGGAAAATAAAGGATTTCTTCCTTAAATTCTCTTACCCTTACCCCCTTGAACCCTCGACTCCTTGAACCCTTTTTACATTTTGCAGAAGTTTAAGGCACAGTACACAAAGGAGGATAATAATTATGAGAAAAAAACTATGGATTAGTCTGGCCATAAGCATAATTTTTTGTGGAATTAAATCTGCTTACGGAGATACTATCCAGAAGGTGAAAATTAGCAATGTTCGAGATACACAGGTTACAATTTCATGGATAACGGATGAGGAGGAAGTTGGTTTTGTCAATTATGGCACAACTACTCAACTATCCCAAACAGACTATGATGATAGAGGCAGTCAGACCGTTGCTTATACCCATCATGTTACCATTACTGGGATTATGCCAGAAACCACCTACTATTATCAGATTATCTGCGGTAGTTTAACCAGTAATATTGGTAGTGTTACTACTGGAACTTCAATATTGCCAGTAGGCTCTGATGTAGTTTATGGCAAGGTATATAAACAGGATGGTAAAACACCAGCAAAAGGAGCTATCTGCTACATCAGGATAGAAGATGCTGATGGAATGAATAGCAGGGAAAAATCGCAAGCAGTATCAGTATTAGTAGATGAAAATGGGTATTGGTTCACTGAACTGGTAAATTTTAGAGAGGCACGATTAACACAACTGTTCAAATATTCCGATACAGGGGACAATCTGTCTATCTATGTAGAGGGTGGTAATGAAGGTAGTGCTGAACAGGTAATAAATACAGCTAATGATTCACCTGCACAAGATATAGTTATGGTAACACAAGCATCCTGCTTGTGATTATAGTTTTAGTAGCGCAAGCATCCTACTTGTCTTCAATTCAGACATTAGACTATAGACATCAGACATTAGACCAAAGAGAGAAAAATGGGCAGAGATTATACAAATAGAAAAGTCTGATGTCTAAAGTCTGAAGTCTAATGTCTGAATTGAAGCTGCTTGTGATTATATTTTTAGAGAAAAGGAGAAAAATGATACAATGATTAAATTACAAGGGTTATGGCTAACTTTATTGTTAAGTGCTATTATCCCGTCTGTTTCCTTTGCAAATGGGACATTCACTCATAAACTAAGCAATGTTAGGGATACACAATTTACTGTTTCCTGGATAACCAATAGTCCACAAACTTGCACAGTGAACTATGGGACAACAACTTCAGCACTGGTAAATACTGCTTATGATGACCGAGGAACAGAAACCATAGATGATACACACTATATAACTATCAAAAGATTAATACCTGATACTACTTATTATTATGATATTGTTTGTGGTGGTGTAGTAGATAATAATAATGGAACACATTATTCTATTACTACGGGCACTTCGAGCATCCCTGCTAATAGTGATGTTGTCTATGGCAGGGTTTTCAAACAAAATAGCACTACAGCGGCTGAAGGTGCTATCATTTATATAGCGATTCAGGATAATGATAATCAAGGTTCTGCTGGAACTTCTGCTTTAGCATCGACTTTAGTCGATAGCAATGGTTACTGGTCTTTAGATTTGGTTAATATTAGAACACAGGATTATCAAAACCTATTTGAATACGCTACAGCAGGAGACAAGTTATGGATTTTCGCAGAAGGAGCTTTAGATAATGCAGCGGCACAAACAATAGATACTAATAATGATTTTCCAGCACCTGATATGATACTTGGTATGTTGGTAGAGATAAAGATAGTGGACTATGCAGGACAAGAGATTGGAATAGTCAACATCACTACCGATGATATTCTGACCTGTTATCTTAGAGGCTATGATGCGGGAGGTAACCTGATTGGTTATGTTTTAGGAACATGGACTATTTTAGGTAGTATTGGTACTATTACACCACAATATGGCACAACCACTACTTTTGACCCAACCACAGTAGGCACGGGCACAATTTTAGTAACAGATAGTGTGCATACAGACACAACAGATGTAATCACTGTTACCCATGGTAGTTCAACAGCAATAAGCCTTTATCCACAAACAGTCAGCCTCACGGCTGATGATTCCGCTACCTTTACTTGTGTGGCAGGGGATAACGATGGTAACACCTGGACGGTTACCGCCCAAACAACCTTCACCGCAGACGACCCGGTAGGCACGATGACAGCCAATGTTTATCAGCCGGGCAAGGTGGGGACATGGATGATTACCGGTAGCTACAGTACTCTGATGGCCACAGCCACCGTAGTTGTTAGTCCTGGTGCATTTGTCAACCTCAGTATTACTGTACTGGCAACCGTTACTACAACTATGGCTACCTTTTCCTTGAGCGTCAGTCTATATGACAGCGATGGCAATCCATATTCAGGCCCGGTAGCTATGATCAACACCACAAAATCTATCATTCCCAATATAGTTAACCTGGTTTCAGGAGAGTGGACAGGTATGGCCAACATTAGCAAATCACCAAACGGTGGCATAGATACAATCACCGTCTTTTATGACAAAACAGGGGTAATGACAACAGCAACAATTACGGTGTTTATGAGCAGTCAGCAGGGAGGAACAATAACAGATAAAGGGGTAACCATAGAATTTGACCCTGGCGATTTGGGCACAACAAATGTTACCGTGCATATTGCGACATCAACCCAAATTTCCCAACCACTTCCAGGAGAAATCCAATGTGCTGGAATAGGTTATAACATTGCTCTCAAGGATGAATCTGGCAATGAGGTTGGCACGCAGACAGGACAGATAGGCACAGTTACTGTCTATTTAGCCTATTCGGATACTAATGATGATGGGATAGTCGATGGGACACAAATCAAGGAAGAAGACCTGATTATTTATCAATGGGAAAATGGCAACTGGAAAGCACTTACTACCTGGGTTGAGGGAGTAAAAAATATAACCTGGGCGTATGTGTCACACTTTTCTACCTTTACACTTGGAGGAAGACCAACAACATTTGCACCAAACAATAATAATGTATTTGTCTATCCTTCCCCCTATAAAAAAGGTGATTCAAAATTTGGTGGGAACTATATCTATTTTTCTCGGGTAAGTAAAGGTGCTATCATCAAGATTTATAATATCGTTGGAGAATTGATAAAAGAAATAGAAGTAACTGAAAATCCACAGCCGTGGAAAATAGTCAATGAAAATATTGCCTCAGGGATTTATATCTACACTGTTACAGGTGGAAATAACGGAAAATCTATTGGTAAAATTGGGATTATTAGATAACAGTTCTGCTCAATGACTGCAATTCTCATTATGGCAAAAATTCTGTAAAAAAGGGGAAAGGGAGAAGCTGATTAAAATCAGGTTATCGGTGAAGAAAAAGTATCTATTGGCTGTTACTGATTACCGATTACCTGATTATAAGAGGTGAAATAAAGAAATGAAGGAAATGATAAAGGTCCTGATTGTAGATGACTCAGCGGTTATTAGAGATGCCATACTTAATACATTGGAAAATGAAGAAGGCATAAAAGTAATTGGGACAGCCAGTAATGGTAAAGAGGCAATAGACTTAATCCCGGTATTAAAACCGGATATAATCACCATGGATATTGTTATGCCGATTATGGATGGGCTTATAGCCACAGAACATATTATGGCTTATCATCCTACACCTATTTTAGTTATTACCTCCTTGCTTCCTCAAGATATGAAGATTGCCTTTAAGGCATTAAACGCCGGGGCAGTGGATGTTGTGGAGCGACCTACTATTTCAGAACTGTCAAAACCTGCATCAAAAGTAAGAAAACAACTAATCGATAAGGTGAAATTATTTGCCAATATTAAGGTGATTACCCATTTAGTGGGGAGATTACCCAAAAAAGAAGTATCAGAGGTCAGACCTGCCGTACCTGTCCGACCTGTCGAACAGCATGGCCATTTTAAGATAGCAGCCATAGCTTCATCTACAGGAGGGCCTAAAACAGTCCGAAAAATCTTAGCTAAATTACCCAAAGATTTTTCTATGCCCATAGTCATTGTTCAACACATCTCGCCTGGATTCACCAAAGGGTTAGTTGATTGGTGGAACAATGAGTGTGCCATAGAAATTAAAGAAGGAAAAGATGGTGAGAAACTATGTCCAGGAGTAGTTTATGTAGCACCATCATTTGTTCATATGCTCGTAACTATGGATGAGAAGATAAAATTAGAGGATACGCCGCCGGTAGGTGGACATAAACCTGCAGGGAATGTCTTACTTTCATCGGTAGCTAAGGTGTATGGTCAATCAACCATAGGTGTCATTCTTACCGGGATGGGGGATGATGGGGCTATGGGAATAAAGGCAATCAGGGAAGCAGGCGGTTTTACGATAGCCGAGGACGAAGAGAGTTGTGCCATATTTGGTATGCCAAAGGCAGCCATTGAGATGGGTGTGGTAGATAAGGTCTTATCGTTAGAGGCTATCTCGGATGAGCTGATAAGGAGGACTGCAGGTGTCTGAAAAGATTTTAATTGCAGACGATAGTCCTACAATTGTTGAGATGTTAAAGTTTTTTCTGGAAAAAGAAGGTTATGTTACCGTGGTAGCCAAAGACGGGATTGAGGCTATAGAACAGGCATACAGGGAATTACCAGATCTTATGTTACTTGATGTGCTTATGCCGAAAATGAATGGATATCAGGTTTGTAGATTATTGAAAGGTGATGAAAATATATCCTATATACCCGTCATTATGCTTACCTCTCAAGACCAACCCAAGGATAAATTCTGGGGATTACAAACCGGGGCAGATGAATATATCATCAAGGATTTCGAATCGGATGAATTGTTTAATTCTATTATCAGAGTCCTTGAAAAGTCAAAAAAACAAAGGGAGAAAAAACCCATCGAAGCCCCACAAACAACTATTGATAATATTCTCTATCGTCTCAATGGATTACTTGACAAAAAATTGTTTCAAACAACTATTTTGAATGAACTCAATAGTATTGCCCGCACCCAGGATAATTGTGAAGATGTCATCAAGGAGATTTTAAAATTATTAAATCGCGTGGTCAATTACCACCTTGGGGCAGTGCTTATAGAACAAAATGAAATAATGAATATGATGCTCTATGAAAATCAACCTGTTAGTGAAATTTTTATAACTGAAAGTATTACTAATATTACCAAGGAAGGAATTACAAAGGCAGGATTTTCGATTAGAAAGGATAATCTCAAGATAACAACCGTTAAATCAACTGCTACAAGGACAAAGGGGAATTATCCTGAGCGGGCGAAGTCCATATTAACTATTCCCCTGCGAGCACATAAATCGATAATCGGTATTCTGTATCTGGCTAGTTCCTATGAAAACGCCTTCAGTGCCGAAATAATAGAATTACTTGATATTATCACCAATGAGGCTTCCATTGTCATCAACAATGCCATGTTTTACGATGAATTTAAACTCTTAGCCATTACGGATGGATTGACTAAATGTTATAATCACCGTCATTTTCAGGAAATATTAGAGAATGAATTCCAGCGTGCCAAAAGATACAAATTAACCTTTTCTTTATTAATCGGCGATATAGATAATTTTAAAAAGATAAATGATACTTACGGACATCAGGTAGGTGATGTGGTCTTAAAAGGAATAGGTTCTTTGTTGAAACGGGTTGTGCGGGATATAGATGTGATTGCCCGATATGGTGGTGAAGAATTTACCGTTATTATGCCAGAAACAGATGCCAAAGGCGCCGCTGGAACCGCCGAAAGAATAAGACAGGCAATTGGAGAATATATCTTCTCCGGACTTCCACCTAAAACTTATGTGACTATGAGTATAGGTGTGGGCACATATCCAGACTTGAAGGTAGCGGATAAATTTGAGTTTATCGAGAAGATAGATAAGGCACTTTACCAGGCAAAAAGAGAAGGAAAAAATAGGGTCTGTCTTGCAGAGTAGGTATCAGGTGTCAGGTATCAGGTGTCAGATAAGACTAATAAAAGAAGGATAAAAACTCTTTTTCTAACTCTTTACCTGATACCTGATACCTAATACCTAATAAAGGAGAGCAAAAAATCATGGATTACCATCGAGTAGAAGCAGATATGACCGATGAGGAATTTTTATTATTCCAGGATTTCATATTACAAAATAGCGGTATATTCATAGATGAGATTAAACGGGATATGTTAAGGAAGGCCCTTTTAGCCCGAACTACATTCTTGAACCTGTCCGGATATACTGATTATTATAAATTCTTAAAATATAATCCACGAGGGGAGGAAGAATTCAAAGAAATACTCAACCTGATTACTGTTTGTGAAACATATTTTTTTCGTGATGCAAAACATTTTTATACACTTCGTAAGCATCTCCTGCCGGAGATTATCAAAAGAAAACAAGCCCAGGGTAGTAATGGTATTCGAATCTGGTCTGCTGGTTGCTCTACCGGGGAAGAACCATATTCGATTGCCATTACTTTATTAGAGATATTACCATCTTTACAACCTGCACTAATGTGGGATATAGAAATATTTGCCTCGGATGTAAGCACAAAGGCATTAAAGGTAGCCCAGGAAGGTGTCTATTCTAAATGGTCTCTCAGGTCAACGGATAGAAGCTATATCGAAAAATATTTTATTCAGAATGATAAAAAATTTATCCTGAAAGACGAAATTAAAAAAGCCGTGAATTTTGAGTACTTCAATTTAATCAGGGAACCATTTCCTTTGTCTAAAATGGGTGATTATTGGGATATCATCTTTTGCAGAAATGTGACTATTTATTTTAAACATGAGTCAACTAAACGGGTAATAAGTAATTTTTATAATAGTCTTCAGAAGGGAGGTTATCTGTTTATTGGGGCATCGGAATCCCTCTATCATATCTCGAACGAATTCGAATTAGTAGAAATAGAAGGCAACTTTATGTATCAAAAACCGGCTATCAAGATAGCAGGGGAAACTAAGAGGGAAAAAATCACCATAGAAAAAATCACAGAACCTTCCCCCAAAATTAGAAGAGAAGATACCTTGCTCAAGAAAGACATCAAAGCAATTAAGGCTCAAGCAAAAAAACCTGTTATTGATGAGAAAATAGGGGAATTATATAAAACCGCCCAATATTATTTTGAGGCAGATATGTTTGAAAAGGCATTATTTGAATTGATGAAGATAATCGAGTGTACGGATGAACATCCCGAGACATATCTTATGTTAGCCGATATTTATGCCAATAAGGAACAATTTAATGAGGCAGAAAGGGAATGTCGTAAGGCATTAGAACTTGATTCATTACTTTCCCCGGCCCATTTCCTTTTAGGCATTATTCTTAACAAAAAAGGGGAAACAGAAGAGGCAATCACGGAATTCAAGAAAACTATCTATTTAGACCCTAACTTTCCCTTAGCCCATTTTAACCTGGCTAATATCTACTCTATAAATAAAGAGTATCATAAAGCTATAGTAGAATACAAGGCAACAATAGAGGTATTGAATAAAGATAAGGGCACCCTACCTAAAATTGGTGGAGGCTTTTCTAAAGAAATCTTAATTCAAACCTGCCAGCGAAATATCGAGAGGATAAAGAAGATAATGTAGTCGTTGGGAATTAATCTTTTCGGGATTTACAAATCAAACATCCTGAAATTCAAATCCCAAATTTTGCTACTGCCTTGTCCCTGATAATTTGATTAATAGTGACAATAGCAAAAAGTAACTCAATCTTCCAGATTGAGGAATGAACAAATAATTACAAGCAGGATGCTTGTGTTACTTTAACCATCAATTGAATAGGAACAGAGCCTTAGGGAGGTGTTGAATGAAAAGATTAGTATTGTGGGTTATTCTGGGAGTAGTTTTGGGTTTGAATATGAATGTATGGGCTTCCTCTTCAAATGAACTCATCAAAATTACCTATTCCTTTGAGCAACCACAGATAAAAAAACAGGATAATTACTGGAAGATAGAAATGAAAGGTCTACCAGAGTATGGTTTACCTGGTCAACCGGTATTACCTTTTAAGACTGCCAGAATTCTAATCCCTTATAATAAAGAAGTGAAGGATGTAAAGGTAATCTGTGGGAAGAAGGTAGATATTAAAGGCTCTTATCTTATCGAACCTGGTCAGATGCCAGTACCTCTAAGCTCCAAAGGGCAAAAGAAGATAATTTTGCCAGATAAAAGGATATATGAATCCTCCAGTCCTTTTCCAGACAAGGTTTTTTCCCCTGCTTCAAGCCAGACCAAAAAGGGATACAGAATACTTCTTGTAAATCTCCATCCAGTTAAATACATACCAAATGAGGGAAGGATTTATTACTATGAGGAAATAACCATAGAGGTGTCCACTACCCCATCTGTCAAAGGTATTTCACCTCTTTCGCTTTCTCCAAGAGCCTTACCCAGAGATAGTCAAGAGATAAAGAAAATGGGAATAGTAGACAATCCAGAACTACTTGATAATTATCCAAAAGCCAACGGAATATTCAAAACTGCTTCCCTTCTTACCCCTGGGCAATACGATTATGTAATCATCACCAATGAGGAACTACTGAAATCATCTGGTAAATATACCTTTTACGATTTAGCCAACCATAAGAACAGAAAAGGGGTGAAAACAACCATTGTCACCACTGAATGGATCTATGCCAATTATGATGGTACAAGACCTGATGGGGGGAATGATAAACAGACGAGAATAAGAAACTTCATCATCGATGCTTACAATACATGGGGAATTGACTATGTTCTTTTGGGTGGTGATGGTGATGGGGCAGATGTGGGTGGTGAGAGTGGTAACACCATAATTCCACACCGAGGTCTTTATGCCAGCATTGAGGAAGAAGAAAGTGATAAGGATATTCCTGCTGACCTTTACTATGCCTGTCTTGATGGCAGCTTTGATGGAGATAGGGATGGGATATACGGAGAGCCAAATGATGGAGAAGATGGAGGAGAGATTGATTTCTATGCAGAGGTATATGTTGGCAGGGCACCAGTTGACTCGCCAGAAGAAGTCTCAAATTTTGTCAGAAAGACTATTGCTTATGAAACTACCTTCTACAATAAAGATGCCTTGATGGTCGGTGAACTGCTCTGGGAGACCAATCCTCCAACCTTTGGTGGAGACTATAAAGATGAGATCAAGAATGGAACAGATACCTGGGGATATACAACCGTTGGGTTTCCTAAAGATTGGAAAGTTAGCACATTATATGACCGTGATATTTACCCTGAAGAATGGAAGAAAGAGGATTTGATTCTTTTGATAAATAATGGCATACATATCATAAATCACCTTGGACATTCTAATGTAGATTACAATATGCGGATGTTTAATAAAGATGTCGATACCCTGCTTACCAATGACCGCTACTTCTTTGGTTATAGTCAGGGATGTTATAATGGTGCATTTGACAATAGAGGAGATGCTGGTGAGTATCTTCCTTATGATGCGATTGCCGAACATTTTACTACAGGAACACACGGTGCCTTTGCTATTGTTGGCAACTCAAGGTATGGCTGGGGAATACATAACAGCACAAATGGCCCATCCCAATATTTTGATAGACAATTCTTTGATGGCCTCTTTGGCGAAGGGATTCTCAATCTTGGCAGAATAAACCAAGATTCCAAGGAGGACAACATTGGATTTATCGGTGTGGAATATCCTTACTCTGCCATCAGGTGGTGTTACTATCAACTTAATCTATTTGGTGACCCTGAAACACCTTTAGCAGGAATCTTATCACAGGGGAGGATAATCCTTGATAAAGACTACTACACCCCTTCTGATACAATTCAAATTACAGTGATGGATAAAGACTTAAATACTGGAACGCAAACCAGGCAGGAGTATACAGGGATTGTTGGGATATCCGCAAGTGGTGGTGATACTGAGCCTTCAATAAGGATTATTGAGACAGGGCCAGATACCAACATATTTACAGGAACAATCCTTTTGACAGATAATCCACCAATTCCAGGAAATGGTAAGTTAGAGGCGCAAGACGGAGAAAGTATAAGGGCAAGCTACCTTGATGCAGATGATGGTTCGGGCAGTCCTGCTACTGTGCGAGCTACTGCTACCGTAGGATTTCTTTCCACTATATCTGGCAAGGTAACCAATATAGACACAGGTTTATGTATTGCCTCTGCCACAGTCTATTATAAAGGACCTCTCTCTGGTATGGTAACTACAAATGAATATGGTAGCTATACCATTACTAACCTTCGTAATGGCCAATATCTCCTTTCTGTATCTGCTTTAGGCTATAGTAATTCTGATGAGGTTGAGGTTATCCTTCCACCTGATGCAATTATAAACTTCAGTTTGGGGATACCAGATATCTCTGTTTTTCCATCTTCCTTTGATATTACCATTCCTCAAGGCAGTAAGACCACAAGAAAGATGAGTATATCTAATATAGGAAGTGGCAATTCATCCTTTGATATTACTTTCAGAGAAGAGTGGCTTTCTCTCTCTGTTCTTTCTGGCATCATTCCTGCCGGCAGTAGTACAGATATTACTATTGTTTTTGATTCTGGCCAGTTAGAGGCAACCACACATTTTGGAACGATTACCATTTACAGCAATGACCTGGATGAAGAAGAAGTTACTCTTCCTGTAGCAATGACCCTTAGTCCTGCACCTAATGTTGTTTTGGAGAATTGTAAGATAATAGGTGATACAAACAATGATGGAGTGCTATCTCCTGGTGAGAGGGTAGATATAGAGATTGCCTTGAGAAATGCAGGGGGTATTACTGCTACACAAGTAAAAGCTACTATCTTTACTGATGACCCGTGGATAAATATCACGGATAATTATGGAAGTTTTGGTGATATCCTACCTGAAGAGACAAAAGCCGATCCATTTAGCTTTAAAATCAACCCCTCTACACCTGAGCACCTGGCTACCTTTACTATTAGTATCACCTCGGAGGGGTATAGATGGCAAGATAGCTTTATGATAGATATCTTAAAAGCCTCAGACATCTCAATCTCTCCTGGTTCGTTCGATATCACACTCCCTCAGGGAAGTAAAACTATAAGAACAATGACCATTAGAAACGATGGAACTGAAGATTTAGAGTTTAGCCTATTTTCTGGTGGGATGATAGAGTCTCTTGGGTTATTGTTTAAAGAGAGTAAGAAAGAGGGTTTATCTATCTTCCCAGGGGATATAAGAGAAAGATTCTCTAATTTAGTTAGAGAAAGGCATATTCTTTCTCCTCCCCTTCTTTCTTATAGACCAACTAGTTATTTTCGCCTCTCTACATCTACTGCCTCAGCAGATGTACTTCTTGTATTTGCTGATGAGTTTGGTTCACCTACTATCATTGGTTCCTTGCTTGAGTCATTCGATAATATTGGAAGGGTTGACTATTTTGATGCAACGGCTAAAAAGGAGATTCTACCACCTATTTTAGAAACCAGCCCTACGCCAACCTTGAGCAAACTTAAGGAATATGATGTTGTAGTAGTTTTAAGTGGACCTGCTTCTTTTGCTGATCCAAAGACATTGGGTGATCTCTTAGCTGATTATGTTGATTCTGGTGGTAGGGTAGTTTTAACTGTGGCTACCTTTGGTGAAGGGGAATGGCAGCTCCAAGGGAGATTGATGACCGATGGATACAGCCCATTTGTTCCTGGTCCAATGTATTTTGATACCACAAATCTGGGAACTTTCGCCACTGACCACCCCATTATGATAGGAATCAAAGAGGTTAGCGATGAGATTACCTGTCAGGTTTCTCTTACAGAAGGGGCAACACTTGTTGCCTTATGGGATAATGGATACCCATTTGTAGCTACAAAACCAACAGGTGTGGTCTGTGTTAATGGCTATGTTCTAAACGAGGGAGACTGGAGCGGTGATATGCCTCTGGTAATTCATAATGCAATCATCTATCTTATGGAGAAATGGCTCTCTCTCTCTCCATTAAGTGGTATAATCCCGCAAGGTGAGAGTATGGATATTACCCTTACTATTGACCCTAATGAGTTAGAGTCAGGGAGATATTGTGATGCAATCTCTATTTATAGCAATGACCCAGATGAAGAAAAGATTGGCGTGCCTGTAGCAATGACACTTACCCCTGCTCCTAATATTATCTATGATGGTTATAGATTAGATGGTGATGGGATAGCCTCTCCAAGTGAAACAGTTCAAATGGAGGTTAGCTTAAAGAATGTAGGAGGTGTTATGGCCAATAATGTTTCAGGGAGGCTCTCTGTTAACAGTCCTTATATCACCATAATCGACAATCTTAAAAATTTTGGTAATATCCTGCCAGATGGAACAGTTACAAGAGGCTTTAAATTCTCTATTGATCCTGCTTGTCCTGATAAACATCAGGCCACCTTCACCCTTACCATTACTGATACGGATGGAAATACCTGGGAGGAGGGGTTTGTGGTTATAGTGGCTATCATCTGGGATCCGGATGTAGAGGTCGCATGTAGTTCATTCTCTGTGTCCTTGCCTGAGGGAAGTACCACAACAAGACTTGTGACCATATCGAACAGGGGGCAGGAGGATTTGGTCTTTAAGATAAGCGGTATGGAACTTAAGTTGATGCCAAAGTGGCTCTCTGCATTTCCATCTTCTGGCACTATCACCCATGGCTCATCCATAGATGTTACTTTGGCATTTAACTCTGAGGGAGAATCCGCTGGTACCCATAACGCTACAATAATTATTATCAGCAATGACCCAGATGAGGGTCTTTATCCTCTCTATGCCACTATGTTCGTCCATCCCTATCCAATAATCAGGTATAACAGCCATACCATATCCGGCGATGGAATACCCAGTCCTGGTGAAACAATAGATATGGATATTACCTTAGTCAATGTGAGCGAGGTTGATGGCTATGGAGTTTCAGCTACATTGACTACAACCTCCACTTACACCACTATCCTTGATAGCCACAAGGAGTTTGGAGAAATTCCTCCTTATGGAACAGGGACAGCATCAGGCTTTAGATTCAGCATTGATCTTGCCTGTCCTGATGGTCACATTATCCCCTTTCTCCTAAATATCATTGATTCATCAGGAAGAAGTTGGCAGGAGAGGTTTGAAATTACTGTTTTAAGAACGGATCTTTCTATCTCAAAGTATATCTCTTCATTTTCAGGATATGCTGGTAATCCTATAACTTATAGGATTGAGTATAAAAATCAAAGTATGGTTTCTGCAGGTTCTGTGATGATTAAGGATTATCTCCCTCCAGGGGTTGATTATTCATACGATACCTCAGGAATTACACCAAACATTACAGGCACTCTTTCAACAGGGCTTTTAATCTTGTGGAATATAGGAGTTGTCCCCGGTTCCAGTACAAATTTCTTCTATATTACGGGAACTGTTTCGGATACCATTTTAGGCTCGACCACCATCACCAATTTTGCCTCCATTACCACCACAATCCCTGAAAGCAATTATGAGAACAACTATGCCTCATCATCAGTCCATATTGGCACAAAGGCAGCTGACCTTTACATTTATAAAGAGGTAGACTCTTTTTCAGGATATCTTGGCGATCCTATAACTTACAGGATTAAATATAACAATCAGGGTGCACTTGAGGCAGGTAGTGTAACCATAGTTGACAACCTTCCTCCTTATGTAGAATATTCTACCAATACCTCTGGTATTAGTCCAATTATCACTGGCAATTTATCTACCGGCTTGATTCTTACCTGGCATGTTGGCAGTCTATCTGCTTATAGCCCATATTCCTACATCTTGCTTACAGGCACTGTTTCAGATATTACTATAGGAGAAACTACCATTACCAATTATGCCTCTATCACTACCACTGCTCCTGAGAGCAATTATGATAACAATCTCTCTATTTGTAAAGCTAATATATTCACCTTTCCTGAGATTGAGATTTTACCTACATCCTTTAATATTACCTTGCCTCAGAATCACCTTGCCACAAGGACATTAAGTATCTCAAACACAGGCAGGGCTGAGCTTGAATATGAGATTGAACTGCCTATTTCTTCTGCTGATTGGCTTTCTATAGAACCTGCAAGAGGTACAGTAGCATCTCTTTCCAAGAAGAACTTGATTGTTACCTTTGATGCAAAGGTAAACCAAGGAACCCATACAGCCGATATATTCATTCACTTCAATGACCCAGATGAAGGAATAATTACCGTTTCAGTCACTTTAATTGTCACCCCAGAGCCTATAATTGAATATGCCACATATACCATTGAGTTTGATACTGATAAAAATGGTATACCAAGCCCAGGTGAGAGTATAGAAGCAAAGATTAGTCTGAAAAATATAGGCAGGATTGATGCCTATGGGGTGTGTGGAACGATATCTACTCAAGATACCTACACTACAATAATTGATAATAATATCTATTTTGGCACTATTACCTCTGGCAGTATCACTATCGCACAAGATAACTTTACCTTTATGATTACAAGTAATTGTCCTGATAACCACCATGTAAAATTTACATTAGATATTACTGACTCATTAGGTAGAAGTTGGAAGGATACCTTTGGAATTACTATCATAGGGGTTCCACACATTAGTGTGACACCGACTTCTTTTGAGGTAGATTTATCTCAAGGAAAGATTACTAGCAGAACGATGACTATCAAGAATGATGGCACTTCAGATTTAAAATTTTTCATTGACAGTAGAAATAGAAAAAATTTGGGATTGTTTCCATCATCACTTGATATATCCAGCGAATTGTCTATATCCGAAGGTAATTCATTGGCAAAGAAATCAGAAAGTTTTGGAGATGGTTCTCCATTTACCCTTAGCTCAGGTGGTCCTGATGAATCGGGATATAGCTGGCAAGATAGTGATGAACTTTACGGCCCAACTTACAACTGGATTGACATTACAGGAATTGGAACAAAGATTACAAATATTTATGATGATAGTAATGTTGGTCCATTTGATATTGGATTTAACTTCCCATTCTACGGAACTACCTTTAATACCTTTCGGTTCTGTACCAATGGTTTTATCAGTTTTACAAGTAATTCTACAAATTTTAGTAATGATTCTATTCCGAACATCTCTGCTCCATATAATTTAATTGCCCCCTTCTGGGATGATTTAGATTTTAGGGATAGTGGTTCTGCCTATTATTGGTCAAATGGGCTAGATACCTTAGTGATTAGCTACATTAATGTTCCTCATCACAGTAACGGAGGTCCATATACCTTCCAGATAATCTTGAAGAAGTCAGGAGAGATTATCTATCAATACCAATCAATGAGTTCTCCAACTGACAGTGCTACCATAGGTATTCAGAATGGAAGTGGGACCATAGGCCTTCAGATTGCCTACAATACTTTTTATATTCACAATGAGTTGGCAATTGAGATATCGCCTTCTGAGGTTGATGAGCCTAAACCCGTATGGTTGGAAGTAAATCCTTCAGAAGGTGTGGTAAGTCCTGGGTCATATATGGATATTCTCCTTAACTTTGATGCTGATGAACTGGAAGAGGGAAGATATGGTGCAACCTTATATATCTTAAGCAATGATTTGCAAAAGCCAGAAATCCCAATCTTTGCTACTATGACAGTTACACCATCTCCATTCCTTACAATTGCCACATATACCTTGGGAACAGAGACAAATGGTGATGGAATCCTAAGTCCTGGTGAAGCAGGGACAATAAGTGCTATTTTGCTTAATAAAGGTAGGATTGAGGCTATAAATTTAAGAGGAACCATAACTACACGCGATTCGAATATTACCCTCCATCAAAACTTCTTCTCATTTGGTACTGTTAATTCTCAAGCAACAATCACCTTCTCCTTTGGATTTGATGTAGGAATAGATGCTCCGGATTATGAGGTTGTGTTTCTCCTGGAACTTGTTGATAAAACAGGTCTTACCTGGACAGGAGCAATGACCATACCTGTTTTTGGTTTGCCAGAGATTGAGGTTGAACCTGATTCATTTATGATTTCTCTTGAGCAGAACCAGAGAGAAACAAGAAGTCTTACTATCACAAACAAGGGCACCAGGGATTTAATCTTTAACATCAAGCCAGCAGGTGGAACGGGGTCTATGGTTCTCTTTGACCCAGAAGAAGGCAATCCAATAGATGTGAGCAGGATAGAGGCAAAGGTTGCTGGAGGAGAACTTTATTTGCAAATCTTCTTTGCTTCGCCAGTTCCTGAAACTTCATATGGATATGGAGGTGCCATTGGGTTGGATACAGATCAGAACCCATATACAGGTGAACGATTTTACGATATAGGAATAGATTTTGGTATTGGTTTGGAGAAAAGTATTGGGAAAGAAGAGTGGGAAATTGCTGTATGGGATATTATTGCTGATAGGTTTACAGGAACATTTACTGTTCCTTTTAATCCCCTTGAGCTTGGTTTCTCTGTTCCATTAAGTATGTTAGGTGGTGATGATGGCAATATGGATATGATATTTGAATTTGATGATGACATTATCCCAGATAAGGGGCATGGGACAATTGGGCCATCCCAGGCAGATTGGCTTTCTGTATCCCCCTCCTCAGGCACTATCTCTGCATTTTCATCTGAAGTAGTCACTTGCTCTTTTGATGGATTTAGACCGCCTGGAACTTATACTGGCTCTCTCTTGATAGAAAGTAATGATCAAAATATATCTATTCCAGCTACAATGATTGTTTTACTTGTTCCTATCATTGAGTATGCCACTCATACCTTGAATGGTGATGGGATACCAAATCCTGGGGAAACAATAGAGATGACTGTTATCCTGACTAATTCAGGTCAGGTAGATGCTATGGATGTATATGGAACACTCTCTACCACTGATGCCTATATCACTATGGGCACTTCCTCTTTATCCTTTGGAACCATTCCTATCAGTGGAAGAGCTATAGGAAAATTTACCTTCAGTATTGATTCTCGCTGTCCTGATAATCATCTGGCTCTCTTAACCCTGATTGCCACTGACTTACATGGCCATAGTTGGAAAATAGGGATTGGTATTCTTGTCAGAAAAATTCCCCAAATAGGGATTGAGCCATCATCCTTTAATCTCACTCTACCACAAGAGGGAAGTGCAACTTCAAGTATAACCATTAAAAATACTGGTAGTGGTGATTTAAGGTTTGGTCTTTATCCCATAAAGATGGGTTCAGTGGCCCTTATCTCTGATGATATGCAACTTGAGGCAATCACCTATATCTTGGATGAGATGGAAATTACTTATGCTCTTTTGAATAATAACCGAAGCCATCTTTATACCTCTAATTTACCATTACTTTCACAATATCCAGTAATCATCTTCTATAACAGTGATAGGGCAATTACTCAAGCAGAATATGATGCATTAAAGGAATATCTTCAACAAGATGGTTCTCTATTGGTTACAGGATGGGATTCACTTGGGGATCCAGATGATCCTCTTTTGGCTGAACTTGTCAGATCATCAGATTATGGTGATAATATAGACTCCAGCAGATTTGAAGTAATTGATTCACAGCATCCAATTATGAATGGTCCTTATGGAGGCTATCCAAAAGGCAGCCTATTTAGCCCTGGCCACTATGACCATGATAGGGCTGAGGCAGATAGAGAAAGAGGAGCAGTTACAATAGCAGAGTTCAAGAGTGGCTGTGATAAGATTGTTGCTTATGAATCTGAATTTAGAGGCAAGGTAGTCTATTGGAATGGGAATTATGCCTGCTATGATTGGACTACAGAAAGGAGTTTGAATCTATCAGAAGAAGAGCCAAAACTGATTAATGCCCCAATGAGTCAGCCAAGCCCAGAACTGGTGAATATTCTGAAGAATACCCTCTCCTGGCTTATGAAACCCAATTGGCTTTTTGCTCATCCCATACAAGGTGTAATTGCACCTAATTCGCAGAGAGAAATTTCTCTCTGTTTTACAGCTAATAATAAAATACCAGGCTCATATACTGCCATCATTAATATCATCAGTAATGATTTGGATAATCCTTTGCTACTGACCTCAGTAACAATGAATGTTACCAATACCCAACCAAAACCACCGGTTTGGCAGGCTGTAACCAATCCAGCTACTGACGGCAAGCTCAATCTTTCCTGGAGCCCCAATTTTGAATCTGATATTGCTGGCTATAAGATATACTATGGGACATCGACAGGTATTTATACAACCATAATAGATACAGAAACAATCTCAACTATCTATACCCTTCAGGGTTTGACCAATGGGATAGCGTACTATATTGCCCTAACAGCCTACGATACTTTAGGATCCGAAAGCACAAAATCAGAAGAAAAGGTTGGTATACCAACAGGACCTATTGCATATCTGATAATAGAATATCTTGATGGTAAAGAGGTAGGAACTTATGCACTCACTACAAATGAGACTTTAATACTTTACTGCCGAGGCTATGATGCTGATGGTAATCTCATTGGGGATATAAGTGGTACATGGATGGTTACCGGTAGTATTGGTGAGATGTCCCATAGAGTAGGGACAAGCACAACATTTGATGCTAAAAAGGTAGGTACAGGAACCATCAGAGTTGAAGATAGTGCAAATCATTTTGATGAAACGGATGTTATTACTGTCAATGTTGGTGCACTTGCTAAAGTGAAGATAGAAAATCAGGCAGGAAATGAGATTGCTACGCATTCTATGACTACGGATGAGACTTTGACCGTTTACTGTCGAGGTTATGATGCAGATGATAACCTGATTGGAGATGTAAATGGGACATGGACAGTTACTGGTGGTATTGGTAATGTTTTACCAATCGTAGGGACACAGACAACATTTGATGCAAAGAAGGTAGGAACAGGGACTATCAATATTGAGGATACTACTGGACATTCTGATAAAACTGGAATGATTACAGTTACTGTAGGTAGACTAAGCTATATCAATATAATCCCTTCAATATTGGAAATTTCAGTGGAAGGAACTAATAGTTTTACAGCTCAAGGTTATGATGTAGACAATAATCCAATTCCAAATTTAAACTACTTATGGAGTATTATTGGTAATATAGGTATTGTAAGTCCAACTGTAGGTTTCATAACAACATTTAAAGCAGGAACAATATCCTGTTCTGGAACTCTCACAACTGCTTATGGAAATATTACTAAATCAGTTATTATTACAGTTACTCCAGGACCGGTTGAGAAATTAGCTTTTGTACAACCAACAGCGGCTACTTGCACTACAGGTATGGCGGGAACAATGACTATTCAGACGCAAGATGGATTTGGGAATCCTGCTGTTGCGAATACAACTATTGTTGTAAGTGGTAATGCCCAATCCAGATTCGCTCCTTCATCTTCAGGTGTTGAATGGACCGTTACTGGTACATTTTCTATTGCAGGAACAAGTAATTTAGTCTTCTTCTTCAAGCAAAATGATACTACTACCTCAGTAGTCATTACCGCTTTAGGTGTAAATACCTCTACGACTTGTTCAGTTACTATTTTGCCGTTAGCTACCAACACTTCTGGAACTATTGTTGCTGATGACGGTAAGACACAAGTAAAGGTGGGAACCGGTAGTCTAACCGGAGAAGGCTATATTGAAATAGATACCTCGGGGACTTCTACGGCTGACATAGTTCTTGCCGGCAATGCGAAGGATGATGCAGACCCGAGGATAAACCGTGTAGAAGGGACATTACGCAAGCTTGAGGTTTGTGGTAATGCAACGATTACCACTACCGTGCGTATCTTCATCCCCTATCCGGACAGCAATCCTGATGATGGTTATGTAGATGGGGTAACACCACCAATGCTGGCAAGCTCCTTAGCCATTTATCATTTGGTAGGAACAGAAACAACGGCAAAATGGGAAAGAGTTGCCTCATCACAAGTAGACCCAATAAATAAGGTTGTTTATGCCAATATCTCGGATTTTTCATTTTATATCCTGATGGGAGCCGGTTTTGAGCCTAATCTTGAGAAGGCGTTGGTTTATCCTAATCCGTATTATGCAGACAAAC
>SBAY01000384.1 GCA_005239945.1 Nitrospira sp. | reverse complement strand
AGAAGGTTTTAAAGACATACCTTGGTGTGGTTAAAGCGATAAACCTCCTTTTCCAACCGTTAGGTTGGGATTTGGTTGCGGCTCTGCTGCGCTGTGGTACACTAAACCCATACTTCTTGCCACACTCTGATTCCTGGCTACAGGAGGAGAGTTTTCTGCATTTTCCTCCTGTAGCCTTTTTCTGTCCATTGAATTATTAATGTGCTATCGCCGTAATCGTCGTCGTAATCGTTTGTGCATTCGTATTTGAACCTGCCGTAGGTACACCTAACCTCAGCCATAAAAGTCTACTTGCACCAACACCAACATTGACTCCAGTAGCATCACCATCACTAAATGTAGTACCAGATGCCGTCAGTGTACTATTTGTTACATCATCATTTGCCGCAAAATTGTGTGTTCCTTCAGTATCAAACAATCCTCCGAGTGTAAACAAATTAACACTTGCTGAATTTCCTTGAGCAGTAGCATTAGCATTGTTCCAATTATCAGAATTCCCAGTATTTAACTGAAAATCTTCGGCTACATTACCGGTATTTGTTACTGAAAATGAACCTGAGTTTTGTGAACTACCTGTTGAAACTGCACCTATCACCCAGGAAGTTGGAGTTACGGAGACACCGAGTGATTGAATTTGCACCGTAATGGATATATTGGCTGTCGAATCAGCAAACGATACCCCTGCAAAACCTATAACACACATCGCTGTGATTAAAGTTAATAGTCGTCTCATCCTTTATCACCTCCTTTTTATTAAAATTTTATATATTAACGGGAGTTTTATAATTTATTTCCCCCGGTTTTCTTCTTTTATCTGTCCTCTATCCTACGGTGCTTGTGCACCGATAGTAACGGTAATTCCCTGTTGCGTAGTTACCGTAGTAGCTGTTGGTGCTTGAAATTGAAACCATAGATAGCGTGAGTCATTCACAGGGACTGATGCCCCATGAACACTCATCTCCGCATCGCCAAATTTAGTTGCACTTGCCACCTGAGGACTTGTCTCAATAACATCATCTGAGACAAAATGTGTCCCTGATGGGTTATCGCTATCACCAACAAATAACCCTTTTAAGACATACACCTCGTTTCCTGCAGTAGTTCCTGCGGTCCATCCTACCGGATTAGTCAAACTCAAGGTGAAATTCTCCGAGATATTTCCATCATTGGTAACCTTAAACCGAGTAGAAGAAGAAGATTGTCCTATCCCTCCAAGTGAAAGAGGTCTAAAAGATAAGTTTTTACTCTTTATTCTTAGTTGCCAGAAATTAAGGCTACCTGTATCCACCAAAGAGTAATTGTCTATCACTAATCGCCATGTGCCATTAGCATCCTGTCCGTTAAAAGATGTTCCAGTAGTAAAAGTAGCATAAATATTCTCACCTGGATCAGTGAACGGTTGTTTTAAAATAGTATATGACCCATATATAATAGACCAGGGTGAAAATAATTTAAGCCCTAGCCAATATCTCTCTGAACAGGTAATATTTACAAATACCTCTACTTCATCTACTCTCAAATGATATTCTTCCAAAGGATCGGGCACACTTAAATAACTTATAACTGTACTTTCTTCAGGGATATATTTATCTGGGATTTCATCTTTAATATAATAATAATCTAAGTTAGAGACTGATATACTTAACCTATACTCTACAGTGGCAGTAGCAATTGCTATAGCTGGATTACCGAGACCATCATCAGCATCATAATAGGTAGCCGTTATTATTTCCCCTGACACTGGAACTTCTATTATCCCATTTTGTTGAGTAGGAAATGACCATACAGGGGATATTGATATTGTCCCAATGAATATGGCAGTATTTGTACCTGTTTCTTTCATAACAATATTACTCTCTAAATCTCCACCCGTAGTAGTTAAGGTAGCAATATTTGTATATTGCTGTATTGTAGTTGAATCAGAATTTAAGTCGGTATCCTTTATGGTTATTTGAATAGTAGAGCCTGGAGCATAGGAGGTATTATCTAATTGTATAGTCCCTCCTCGAGTTACTGGAGCGGCAAAAGGTATCTCCGGACAGCCAAATAAATTCAGTTCATAATAACACCACCTGATGGCATCCATATTTATATTTCCCGCATTATCCTCTTTAGAATCTTGATTCACCTTACCTAAATTCGTCATCCCCTCACCAAAAATCGCATCCCAGAATTGTCTATCAAAACGCTGTGATGGGCCATTGGTGCTACCAGCATCTCCCCATCCATATCGTGAATTAGCTACATACGCAAATGCACCATGTAGCTTGGTAGTGAAATGCTCAATTATGCAATCAGAAGAGTTATAACTACCACTACTGGTATTTCTATTATCAAACGACCCTGAGTAACAACCCTGACTATAGCCTAAAAAATACATAGTGTTAGTTAAATTATCAGCATCTGAATTATACATTTTCATATTATAAGTATTATTCGAGTGTCCAAGATGATTTATAACATGCAATCCAGCATTTATTTTTGAAATTAAAGTAGATGGACTCCAATCATTCCCAGGTGCATCATATAAAGTATCCACTGACCAGTCAGTAGAAAATCCCACCGTTGTATATCCCCAAGTAGTTGCACCATTTTTAATCTCATCCTTATAAGCACTACCCCAAACATTCCAATTAAGATCTTCTCCTACCATTAATGCCTTTTTATCATAAAAAGAGGTTTCATAAGCAATAGTTTTACTGACAAAATTTGCTAATTCTGTCTCAGAATCAACTGGTGCCCGACCGACATACACCTCGGCATATAAATCAGGGCTATCAGTTGTCTCCCCATATATTCCATCCCTATCACCATCAAAAGTCCCCTCCAGGCAGGCATAATACATATCCGCCGGGATGTTACTATCCTCGTATATATCCTCTGGAAAGGCTTCATTGACTATATCATAAAATCCACGGGATGGAATAATGTTATTACCACTTTCACCGCCTACATTCGCTCCATCACCATCCCCACCTAATAAAACATAATCAATTCCCCAGGTATTATATGCATCGATGATAAAATTACGAATTCTTGTTTGATTATCTGTCCCACCATCAGGTCGAAGTCCAGAATAATTTGCATAGATAAACTCAGTAGTAGTAATTGTAGCCTTTATGCCTCGTGATTGCTTATGGTTTATCAGGGTTTGGAAATTAGGGGTAAGCACTGAATTCTTTAGGGCATTGTTAGTAATAATCACATAATCATAACTTTTGGGAGGTAATGGTGATAGTGGTTCTAACGGAGCATCTTTTAAGGGCATTATTGGTTCTCTCTTTTTACTCATAGGATATGTCTCCAGCACCTCTTGATTATCTATCAGCCGTAATACATCAGCCTTATCTTGAGATAGCCTTCTCAGGAAGCGATGAGTAGGTTCAGTAGATAATGTTTTTGAGATGGATTTAACCTTTATTGTTATTCCTATATCTTCGTAATACGATATTTTCCCTGCTTTAGGTATATATTCAACCGGATGAAGGTTGACTAAAAGAATCCGGTAGCCTTTTTTATCCTGGATTGAGATATCCGAATAAATAATTTTGGGGAATGGTTGATAAGAGTCATAGACACTCTTATCAGGTAAAGTAACCTCTATTGTCCCACGATAACCGATTGGATATGGTCTTTGAGTCGGTTTAATAGAATATGACCCTGGTATGGTAATCTTACTGCCTTTAAACACCTTTACCCCCACTATTTCCTTATTATACGGTAATAAAATCTTAGCCGTCTGAACAGGAAGTTCAGGCAGACCAGTATTTCCAAGACTAGGTATATCCTTCAATGTTATTCTATGGTATTTGTCAATCTTCTCAATAATTGGTTGAGGAAAATCAAAGGTAATAAATATTAAATCACTGGTAAAGGTTGAATATTTTTCAATTGCCTCTACATTTGAGGCTATATTCCATAATAAAATTGCGGCAATAAATAATTTAAATAATATTTTTGAGGGCATTTTTTCGCCTCTCTCCTATAAAATGAAAAAGCCACAGATTCTGCCTTCTGGAATTAATCCTTTAGGATTTCATAAGGTATAAAAGGCTAAAGTCTAAAATCCAATTGAAAGAGGAGTTAATCCTTCTGGAATTCTTTGGAGTTAATCCTTTAGGATTTCATTTCTGAAAGGCTAAAGCCTGAATTCCAAATCAAGCCTCAACTCCACTTTAGAAACCCCATTACATCCTTATCTTATCTTATCTTCTCTGCAGCTTATTTTTTCTTTATATAAACCCTTTTAGTTCAGGGATTATTGTCATTTAATAAAATTATATCACAATTTTTGACAAAAGTCAAGTTTTTTTAGGGTGGGGCAGACAATTTGAAAGCAAAGGTGAAAAATAAAGAATTTT